>JAHHTV010000080.1 GCA_020024395.1 Anaerotignum sp.
AATTAGCACTCGATTTAGATGAGTGCTAACAATTTGAATATAAGGAGGCAATGTCTTATGAAATTGGTACCATTAGGTGATAAAGTTGTATTGAAACAGTTGGAAGCAGAAGAAACGACAAAATCTGGTTTGATTTTGACTTCTTCCGCACAGGAAAAACCACAAGAAGCAATAGTTGTGGCAGTTGGCCCTGGCGGTTTGGTTGGTGATGTGAATGTGGAAATGGTTCTGAAAGAAGGCGACCGTGTGGTATTTCCAAGATATGGCGCAACACAAATCAAATTTGAAGGTGAAGAATATTTGGTAATGCGTCAAAATGATATTTTGGCGATTGTAAAAGATTGATAATACATTCCATAATTAGGAGGATTGACAAATATGGCAAAAGAAATCAAATATAGCACCGATGCAAGAAATGCAATGGCAGCTGGTGTGGATAAATTGGCAAATACCGTGAAAGTAACATTGGGCCCAAAAGGCAGAAACGTTGTGTTGGACAGAAAATTTACATCTCCTTTGATTACAAATGATGGTGTAACCATTGCAAGAGATATTGAACTGGAAGACCCTTATGAAAATATGGGGGCACAACTGGTAAAAGAAGTGGCGACACAGACAAATGATGTTGCAGGCGATGGCACAACAACCGCAACTGTATTGGCACAGGCAATGATACAAGAAGGTTTGAAAAATATCGCAGCAGGTGCAAATGCAATTATTTTGAGAAAAGGTATGCAAAAAGCAACAGATGCAGCAGTGGCTGAAATTCAAAAAATGAGTCAAGAAGTGACAACAAAAAAACATATTGCAAATGTTGCAGCAATTTCTGCTGGTGATGAAGAAGTTGGTAATATGATTGCAGATGCGATGGAACAGGTAACAAATGATGGTGTTATCACTGTGGAAGAATCCAAAACCATGAAAACAGAATTGGAATTGGTAGAAGGTATGCAGTTTGACAAAGGATATTTGTCTGCATATATGTCAACAGATATGGATAAAATGGTGGCTGTATTGGAAGATCCATATATATTGTTGACAGATAAGAAAATTTCCAATATTCAAGATTTGGTTCCGATATTGGAACAAATTATGCAAACAGGTGGCAAAGTATTGATTATTGCGGAAGATGTGGAAGGCGAAGCGTTGGCAACATTGGTACTGAACAAATTGAGAGGCACATTTACTTGTGTTGCAGTGAAAGCCCCTGGTTATGGTGAAAGAAGAAAAGCACAATTGGCTGATATTGCAGCTTTGACAGGTGGTCAAGTGGTTTCTGACGAATTGGGTATTGATTTGAAAGATATCACATTGGATATGTTGGGTAGAGCAAAAACAGTGCGTGTAGAAAAAGAGTTGACCATCATTGCAGATGGTGCAGGTAAAAAAGAAGATATTGACAGCAGAATTCATCAGATACGTACAGCGATTGAAGAAACAGAATCTGATTTCGATAGAGAAAAATTGCAAGAAAGATTAGCAAAATTGTGTGGTGGTGTTGCAGTTATCAAAGTTGGTGCAGCAACAGAAACAGAAATGAAAGAAAAGAAAATGCGTATGGAAGATGCTTTGGCAGCAACAAGAGCAGCTGTAGAAGAAGGAATTGTTGCTGGTGGTGGTACTGCATTGTTGCATGCAGTAGAAAATGTAAAAGCAGCATGTGCAGGTTTGACAGGTGATGAAAAAACAGGTGCAGATATTGTTGTGAAAGCATTGGAAGCACCTTTGCGTCAGATTGTGGAAAATGCAGGTCTGGAAGGTTCTGTCATTGTAAACAAAGTGAAAGAACAACCTGCTGGCGTTGGTTTCAATGCTTTGACAGAAGAATATGTGGAAATGGTGGAAGCAGGTATTTTAGACCCTGCAAAAGTAACCAGAAGTGCATTGCAAAATGCAACTTCCGTTGCTTCTACATTCTTGACAACAGAAGCAGTGGTTGCAGAATTGCCAGCAAAAACACCAGCAATGCCTGACCCCGCAGCAATGGGCGGCGGCATGGGTGGTTATATGTAAGCCGAACAAAATAAAAACAATGAAAAAGAGCGTGAAAACGCTCTTTTTTATTGTTTACATGTTATACACGTTTTTTCAAAATTTGTTTTTCTAATATGGATATTGCCTGATATAACAAAGCGGCTAGTATTGCCAATATGACAACACTCATCAATACCCAAGAAAGTTTGAATGTTTGACTGCCATATATAATGAGGAAGCCAAGCCCAGATTGTGCAACCAAAAATTCACCAACAATGACACCAACAAATGAAAGCCCAACATTGATTTTGAGTGCATTGACAATGATGGGAATATTTGCAGGGAAAACAATTTTTTGCAATACTTGAAATTTTGTACCACCAAATATACGAACCAATTTGATTTTTTCTTCGTCTACTTGTAAAAATCCGTTTAATACTGTCATGATAGTGACAACAACAGATGTCAATAATGCAACAACAATGATAGATGTTTTGCCGTTGCCAAGCCATACAATGATGATAGGAGCCAAAGCGGTTTTGGGCAATGCATTCAATACCACAAGATAAGGCTCGGCAACATCACATACAAAACGGTTCCACCAAAGCAATATGGCTGTCAATGTGCCAATGAGTGTGCCTAATAAAAAGCCAATGGCAGTTTCGGCAAGTGTTGTGCCAATATGCGTCCAAAGCATACCATTTTTTATCATTTCTGTTGCCGTTGCCCATATTTCAGAGGGGCTGCTACATAAAAATGGGTCAATCCACCGTTTTTGTGCGGCAATTTCCCAAAGCACAAAAAAAAGAAAAAGCAATAAAATTTGTATCGTCAAAATGGTGTATTTTCGCAATTTTCTTTTTTGCAAATACGCGGCTTGACGGAGAGAAACATCAGGAGGAATACGTTCACGCCACATGGACATCTAACTCCTTCCATATTGTATTGAAATAATCTCGAAATTCTGGGGCTTCTCTGGCTTTTATTGGGGTACGGTCGTCCACAGAAAGTATAATGTCATGTATTTTTTTTAGCTTTGCAGGTCGACCAGAAAGTACAAAAACACGGTCAGAGAGGCTGATGGCTTCTGATATATCATGGCTGACAAGTATGGCAGTTTTTTTTTCTTTGCGTATGATAGTGCCGATTTCGTCAGAAACAGAAAGCCGTGTTTGATAATCTAATGCAGAAAAAGGCTCATCTAAAAGTAAAATATCAGGACGAACCGCAAGTGTGCGAATGAGTGCAACTCTTTGTCGCATACCGCCAGAAAGTTCTGATGGAAAACGATTTTTGAATTCGCCTAAACCATATTGATTTAACATATCATCCACAAATGCAATGTTTTCGGCGTTTAGTTTGCCTTGTAATTCTAAGCCAAGCTGTGCGTTGCGTCGTATGGTACGCCATTCAAGCAAATGGTCTTTTTGCAACATATAGCCAATGTTTCCATTTACAGAAATTTTACCAAAAGATGGTTTGAAAAGTCCTGCTAACATAGAAAGTATGGAAGATTTGCCACAACCGCTGGGGCCAACAATGGTTACAAATTCGCCTTCCGAAACAGAAAAAGAAAGATGAGAAACGGCTCTTGTTTCACCATCAGGACTGTGGTAACTTAAACTGACATCTTCAAAAGATACCATAGGAAGCAAGGAAAAGACCCCCTTTTTGTGATTATATAATGTATAGTATGAGAATGGGACGAAAGCGTGCATTTGCCAAATGAAAAAACTGTGATATACTCAAAAAAAGAAAGCAAGGGGGAAATGATATGGAAACAAGCAAAGCAGCATTATTGGTAATTGATATGGAACAAGGATTTTTGCATCCGAATTCACCACTGTATATTGCACAAGCAGCGGATACTGTGCCAAATTGCAGCAATGTGATTGCAAAAGCAAGACAAAGGGGAATACCTGTATTTTTTGTCAATCGCATTTATCGTAAAAATGGCAGTGATGTAGAGGCTTGCAGATATGAACATTGGTTACAAGGGGGACGGTGTTTGGCACCAAACAGCACGGGGGATTGTTCGATAGAAGTGCCAGAAGCATTTACACCACAAGCAGGAGATTATACCATTATCAAACCAAGATTTTCTGCATTTTTTCAAACAGAATTGGATTTGATACTGCGTCGGTTACAAGTGGATACTGTGTTGTTAACTGGCACAACAACGCCGAATTGTATTCGTGCAACTTGTTATGATGGTTTGTCACTGGATTATAATGTGGTTGTGATAGAAGATTGTTGTTCTTCTCGCACAGAAACGGTACAGCGTGCCAATATGGAAGACATGGCATATATTGGGGCAGATGTGATAACAGTAGAACAGTTTTTACAAAACACATGGACAACAAAAAATTATGTGAAAGAAGTACAACAAAAAGTGGTTGCTGATGAAACCGCACCAGAATAATAGTAAAACACCTTACAAATATTGTAAGGTGTTTTTTATGATTATGCTTCGTTTAATACCAAAGCAATCAATTCTAAATTTTCATTGCTATTGTTTTCCAATGCATGACATTGTCCAACTTCAATCAAACAAACATCGCCTGCATGAACGGTTGTTTTGGAACCATCATTATCAGTGAAAACACCTTCGCCTCTGATGATAGCATAAGGTTCTGTATTTCCAACGTGTTGATGCCAACCAATAGAGCTATTGGGTGGCATAATCAATCTTGCATACATAGCACAATGTCCCATCAATTCTTCTTTTTCCATGAAATGATGGATTTCGATGGTACCATTACCACCTCTCAAATTTTCTACGGTTACTACTCTTTCTTTTTTTACCATACTACCGCTTCTCCTTCCTTTTTTGGAAATGTGTCTGCCGTTAATACGCCTGAACCATCAAATAGTGGCGTATATTCGGACGTGGCAGATGAACGTTTTTGTACAAAACCGTTTTGCAGTCCGATGTGCAGAAAATGTTCCGTTACTTTTTGATATTCAAATGTTGTGAGCCGACGAGAAAGGTTTTTGAATTGATTTGCATTATACATGGGGGTGTATTGGTTTAACAAAGAAACCATTGTTTGTTGCCCCATATGTTCTCGTATCCAATCCAATATCAAACAGCTATCTTTATAATGCTGTGGCAATACCAAATGACGGATGATGATACCACGTTGCAAAATACCTTGTGTATCAAAACAATCTTTGGGTATTTGCCGCCGCATTTCCAATATGGCAGCAGATGCTATTTGTGGATATTGGGGGGTGTGTGAATACTGCAAACCAAGTGTATCGTCCCAATATTTGAAATCAGGCAGATAAATGTCAATCAAGCCTTCCAACATACGCAAGCCCGCTAAACTTTCATATCCATTGGAATTGTATACCACAGGGATAGAAAGTCCTTTTTGTTTGGCAATGGTCAAAGCCTCTACAATTTGTGGTATGAAATGAGAGGCGGAAACCAAATTGACATTATGACAGCCACGGCTTTGCTGTTCCAGAAAAATATCAGCCAAACGAGAAATAGAAATTTCAATACCATTTTGTTGTTGGCTGATGGTGTGGTTTTGGCAAAATACACATTGCATATTACAATGTGAAAAAAATACTGTACCTGAGCCTTTTGTGCCACTGATGGGCGGTTCTTCCCATGTGTGTGTAGAAACCAAAGCGACTTTTGGAAACAAAGGGGCTTGGCAGTATCCTTTTTGCCCAATGGTGCGATTGATACCGCAATTTCTGGGGCATATGGTGCAATGTGATAATGCTTTTGTTGTGGTTGATTGCATAATGATATCGTTCCTTTCTGTCTGTATTATTTTAGCATAAATTCCTCTGTTTTCATATAGAAAAATGTTTTTTGCCGTGGTAAAATGCAAATGTAATAAGAAATGCGTCGAATGAATAAACATACAAAGGGGCGTGTCGAATATGCGACAATATCAAACAGTAGAAAAACAAACAACAGAAGCAATTCGCATTTTCTGTGATTGTTGTGGAAAAGAAATCAAAAAAGAAAAAGAAGATTATTTGGAAATAGAAAAAACTTGGGGATATTTTTCAGAAAAAGATGGTGAAAAACATCAATTTGATATTTGTGAGCATTGCTATGATGCATGGGTAGCTGGTTTTGTATATCCGCCAAAAACAGAAATATGAAAAAGCACAAGAGATTGTCTCTTGTGCTTTTTTATCATGCGTTTGCAGTTTTGATAGCACGCAATACAGCTTGTTCTGTAACTTTTGCGGCAAGTGTGCCAACAATATCCACAGGGGCTTGTGGTAATTCGATTTCTTCTGTGGAAATGCAAAATAATGTATCACCATCTAGTGTGGTATGTATGGGGCGGATACATCTTGCCAATCCATCGTGTGCCATACCTGCTACTTTTTTGGCTTGTGCCTTTGTCAATTTGACATTTGTGGCGATGACACCAATGGTGGTATTTTGCCCAGAAAAAGATAATGCCTCAGCAAGCTTGAGCAGCTGTGTTTCCGTATCTACAAAAGAGCCATCTGGATTTTTGGTACCTGCCAATATTGTGCCGTTTTCCCATACATCGCCAAAAGCGTTGACGGCAATCAATGCAGCAACACAAATGCCGTTTTCTGTGGTTTGTGCAAAAGAGCCGATACCGCTATTGCAACATTGCTCCATACCATATAATTTGCCAACGGTTGCACCACAGCCTGCACCAAAATTGCCTTCTTGCAATACTGTATCAGAAGCATTTTCACAAGCGGCAAATCCCATTTTTTTATCAGGGCGTATGGAAGCAGAACCATTTGCCAAATCAAATAATACTGCCGCAGGGACAATGGGGACTTTGCCACAACCAACATCAAAGCCGATATTTTTTTGCTCTAAATATTCCATAACACCACTTGCGGCATCCAATCC
>JAHHTV010000081.1 GCA_020024395.1 Anaerotignum sp.
GGTCTTTGTCCACAATGCACACAATATGTCCTGCCGTTTGTGCCAAGCTTTCAGCATATTCTTTTGCAAATGTGCCAAGCTCTCCAATGGGGGAGTATTTTTTCAGTATAATTTCGCCTTCTCTATCTGTAAATATTTCCAATGGGTCGCCTTCTCTAATACGCAGTGTACGACGGATTTCTTTTGGTATCACCACTCTGCCCAAATCGTCAATTCTTCTGACAATACCTGTTGCTTTCATATTTGTTTTGCCCTCCTTATTTTTGCCAACAAATTTCTGTTGGTTGTTTTTGCAAAAATAGTATAAACCAAACAAAACAAAATTATGTAAAAATACATTCCTTTACCAAAAAATCTCTTGTCAAACACCAATTTCACAAGAGATTTTTATTTATCCTTTATTTTTTTGATATAACAATTTCAATCCTTTTAATGTCAAAACAGGGTCTAACACATCGAATATTTTTCTATCTGGGTCAATCACTCTTGCCAAACCACCTGTTGCAATCACCTTCATATTTGGCATATCCAATTCTTTTTTCAAGCTATCAATAATATATTTCGTTTGTCCAATATGTCCCAACACAAGTCCTGCTTGTATACTGCCAACCGTATTTTTCACCACAATGGATTTTGGCTTTTTAATTTCAATTTTTGGCAGTTGTGCAGCTCTTTGTGTCAATGCCTCTGCACAAATGGAAATCCCTGGTGTAATCAAACCTGTGATAAATTCTGATTTTTCATTGATGACATCAAATGTATTTGCCGTACCATAGTCAATCACAACTGCTGGGCCACCATAAATTTCATTTGCTGCAACCAAATTCACAATACGATCTGCCCCCACACTTTTTGGATCATCTCTTTTGATGGCAATCCCTGTTTTCATACCCACACTAACAATCATTGGTTCAATATGAAAATATTTTCGTATGCCTTGTGTCAAAGAGTACATAATATCAGGCACAACCGAAGAAATGATAACTGCCTTAATATCTTTTGCATGCAATTCAGACGCATCAAACAACGAATGAATGAATATTCCTGTTTCATCTGCTGTTCTCACGCCTGCTGTCGCCATACGCCAACATTTTATCAATTTTTCCCCTCGATATACACCCAAAACATAATTGGTGTTTCCCACATCAATTACCAAAAGCATTTCGGTTTCCTCCTATTTCCTGTTTTTGTTCTTTTCATATAACAAACGCAATCCTTGCAAAGACAAAACAGGGTCATACACATCGAATATTTCTTCATTTTCATCAATGACTCTTGCCAAGCCACCCGTTGCCACAACCTTCATTTTTGGCATATCAAACCAATCTTTGATTTGTTCCACAATATAGCGTGCTTCTCCAATATGTCCAACCACAAGCCCTGCTTGTATGCTTTCCACTGTATTTTTTGTAATCAAGCTTGTCTGTTTGATTTCAATTTTTGGCAGTTGTGCAGCCCTTTGCGTCAATGCATCTGCACAAATCTGCATACCTGGTGCTGTAATCCCTGTCAAAAATTCGCCATTTTCACTCAACACATCAAATGTTGTTGCTGTGCTGTAATCAATGACAATCGCTGGGCCACCATATAATTCATATGCAGCCACCAAATTCACAATACGGTCTGTACCCATTTCTTTTGGATTTTCCATTCTCAAATTGATACCCGTTTTCATACCTGCCTTTACAACCATTGGTTCTTTTTGCAAATATTTTTTGATACCATTTAACAAAGAATACATCACATTTGGTACCACAGATGAAACCACCACCGCTTCTATATCTGCAATGGAAACTTCTGAATGTACAAACAACATACGCAACAACATACCTGTTTCATCAGATGTACGGTTATTCAATGTAGATAGCCGCCAATTTGCCACCAAGCAATGTCCATCAAATACGCCCAATGTGGTATTGGTATTACTCACATCAATTACTAATATCATTTTTGTACTCCTTACCTCATTCTTTGTTTCGACAAAAACGGCACGGGAATACAGCCTCCCATGCCGCATCATATCCGCATGATTTTATTTATGCTTGCCTTCTGCAAACTGTTTTTGCCAATACTTTGCCAACCATTCCGCCTACCACGCAGCTTGCAGACATTTCCAATAAACCATTGATACCCACAAATGCAAATACAAACAGGAATGGATTGAGATTGCCAAATGTTGCGTTAATATCTTGTATCAAAGGTGTATTCCAGAAGAACAATAACAATACACTCATAAACAACACTGTATTCCAAAATGCTGCCAAAAATCCACCTGCAAAATAACAAACTGTTTTGGATTTGTCTATTTTATACAGCAATCTAAAACAAAATCCTGTCAAATATCCCATCAACATTCTGGTTGGGATACATAATATAAATGTCCCCACAGGATTTATGTTCAACAACGTGGTACTAAATATCGACGTCCCCATTAAAGCCTGCTGAAAACTTGTGGCACCAAATACAAATCCAAGCCAAAGCCCTGTACTTGGACCCATAATCATTGCACCAATGGCAACCGGTATCATCATCAAAGAAATGTCAAGCCCCAGTGTATGAAAATACCCCAATGGCGTAAACGACATTACCAATAATACCCCTGTCAACAAACCTTTTGCGGTCAACTCTTTGGCAGATACTGCTCTATTCATTTTTTTCTCCTTTCATTCTCATTCTTTCATGAGATATAAGATGATTTGGAAATGGTTATTTCACAAACTCACAATAGCTGCGGTATATCTGCCTTTTGGCATGACATCTTTACCATTTTTCGCTCATTTGTGTAATCACCCTATATTATAACAGCAAATCCATAGATTACAATATTTTTTTGTGTTTTTTTGTTATTTTTTATACAAAGTTATTTCATATTTTCATTTTCTTCTGCCTGTTTGAGCAATTTTGCTTTTACTTTTTCACCTTCTTCTGTGAAATATATTGCATACCACAATTCCAGTGCTTTCAAAAGTTCTTTTTGTTCTCTTTGCAAACGTTTGATTTCCAATTCTGCTCCAATATCATCAAAATCAAAATCATCTTCTCTTTTGACAGTTTCAAAATATAATGTACCTTCTTCTGAAAAACCCATCAAAAATGTACAGCCCAACTTTTGTGCCAACACCACACAAATGGTACGCACTTCTTCTTTGATGCTTTCTGGCAATGCTTGAAATTCTTTTTCCAAAAAATATTTTTGTTCTGTATAGCTTGCCGCTGCCAATACCATTTTTTCCATTTATTTTATCACTCCTCGAATGGATACTTCCCCTGCATATACAACCTCTTTTTTGCCATTGTCTGCCCTTTTGACCAACAACTCACCATCTTCTGTAATATCCAGTGCTGTTGCTGCAAAAGGTTCTTTTGCAAAAACCGTTACTTCTTTTCTCAGTGTCATACATTTTTTGCGATACGCTTCTAAAAAAGGTGCAAACGTCCCCGCTTCTACAAATGCATCATAATATCGTTCCAAAACTTCCATAATATTCTGTACTAATTTTTTGCGTGAATATGTTTGTCCACTTTCCAAATATAATGATGTTGCAATATCTTGCAAATCTGCGGGAAACGCTTTTGTATTTACATTGATACCAATCCCCATCACAACAAAATGCACTTGTGTCAATTCGCAATCCATTTCTGTCAATATACCAACTACTTTTTTATGCCCAATATAAATATCATTGGGCCATTTGATTTTTGTTTTTAATTTTGTCATATTTTCCAACGCTTCGCAAACTGCCAAACCACCCAAAAGTGTCATCACAGAGGCTTGTGTTGGTGCAATCTGTGGACGCAGTAACACACTCATCCATATCCCTGTCCCAACAGGAGAACGCCAAGGCTTTCCACGTCTGCCACGTCCTGCCGTCTGCACCTCTGCCACTGCCAATGTACCTTCTTCTGCACCCTCAAATGCCAATTCTCGGATACGATTGTTTGTGCTGTCTGTTTCTTTCCAAAAATATACAGGATATCCCATTCTTTTTGTTTTTCTGCCTGTTTCCAATTCTCTTTTGTTGTACATGGTTTCTGGGTGTATCAAACGATAACCTTTGTTTGTCACCGCTTCGATTTCATACCCTTCTTGCCGCAACTTTTCAATTCCTTTCCATACAGCTGCACGAGAAACAGAAAGCATATTTCCAATCTCCTGCCCCGAAATAAAATTATCTGCCTGTCGCAATACATCTAGTATACGATACATCTGTTTGATTTCCCGCCTTTCCAGAAAAAGCCGCCAGTAAACAATCAAAAATTATCCATAAAATTTCAAAAGGAGAATACTTTGAAAAATCAAGGTATTCTCCTTTATTATTTTCTGATGAAGATGCCCCGAACTCTGACGTCTTTTTGGTTACTTCATTTTTATTTTTTGCCTTTTTCGTTCACACGTCCCAAGAATTTTTTCAATTCAATAATAGCACGACCATGTGTACCTTCACAAATTTTATCTACTTCATCATACGCTTTTACGCTAAATGTCAACAATTTTCCATTCACTTCTGTAATTTCTGTTACCACACGCACTTTCATACCAACAGGTGTTGCAGCCAAATGTTTGAAATCAAATGTTGTGCCAACGGTTTCCCAACCTTCTGGCAAAAATGGTGCAACTGTACCGATTGCTGTACCTTCTATCCAAGAAAGCAATTTCGGAGAGGCAAACACAGGCACATTATCATTGCCAAAATGTGCCGCTGTGTCGACTTCTTCTACGATATATTCTCTTTCATAAGACATACCTGGTACAATGTTGTTAAATTCCATAGATAAATTCCCCTTTCTTATGCTTGTGTTTCTGTTTTGTTATTTTTTTCCGCATTTGCGGATACTGTTTCTTCTTTTTTGAGACTGATTGTTTTGTTTTGTTCTGTTTGTGTTGTTTCTGTCAAGCCCAAAATTTCTGCTCTTTTGTTTTCATCAAACAGTTCACGGAATTCTTCCCCTGTAATTTTTTCTTTTTCTACCAGCAATTTTGCAGAAGCATGCAATACTTCCATATGTTCTTTCAGCAAACGCAACGCTTCGTTGTATGCACCCATGACAATGCGTTTTACTTCATCATCAATGGTACTTGCCACAGCCTCACCATAATTGCGGCTATGTCCCCAATCTCTGCCAATAAACACTTCGTTGCTGTCTTCACCAAACTGTATTGGCCCTAAAATGTCACTCATACCATACTGTGTCACCATACCCCTTGCCATTGCAGTTGCTCTTTCAATGTCATTGGAAGCACCTGTTGTAACATCTTTGATAACCAATTCTTCTGCGGCACGACCACCCAAAAAGCTAACAATTTCTTGTTCCATGTACAATTTTGTCATATACATTTTATCTTCACCTGGCAAAGGCATGGTATAGCCACCGGCCATACCAGTTGGAATAATCGATATGCTGTGTACGGGGTCTAATTCGCTTAGCACTTCAAACAATATTGCATGACCACTTTCATGGTATGCGGTAATATATTTTTCTTTTTCAGAAATCACTCTTGTCTTTTTCTCTGTACCAACGCCTATTTTGATTAACGCACGTTGTATAAATTCCATGGTGATTGTCTTTTTGCCATCTCTTGCAGAAAGCAATGCCGCTTCATTCAACAAGTTGGATAAATCCGCACCTGTCATACCTGCGGTTGTTTGTGCCACCACTTTCAAATCGACCTCTTGGTCTAATGGTTTACCTTTGGAATGTACACGCAATATGGCTTCTCTGCCTTTTACGTCAGGTCTGCCAACATATACCTGTCTGTCAAAACGACCTGGTCTTAACAAAGCAGGGTCTAAAATATCTGCTCTATTTGTCGCTGCAATGATAATTACGCTTTCGTTAATACCAAAACCGTCCATTTCTACAAGCAATTGGTTCAGTGTTTGTTCTCTTTCATCATGACCGCCGCCCAGTCCTGCACCTCTGCGACGACCTACAGCATCAATTTCATCAATGAATACAATACTTGGAGAATTTTTCTTTGCTTGTTCAAACAAATCTCTCACACGAGAAGCACCCACACCAACAAACATTTCTACGAAATCCGAACCAGATATTGAGAAAAATGGTACACCTGCTTCCCCTGCAACGGCTTTTGCAAGCAATGTCTTACCTGTCCCCGGAGGGCCAACAAGCAAAACACCTTTTGGAATTCTTGCACCCAATTCTGTAAATTTTTGAGGATTTTTCAAAAATTGCACCAATTCTTCCAATTCTGCTTTTTCTTCGTCACAACCTGCCACGTTGTCAAATGTCACTTTGTTTTTGTCATCCACATTCATTTTTGCACGGCTTTTGCCAAATGACGCCATTTTGCCGCCGCCACCTTGCATTTTGCCAAACAACACCACAAACAATACCACCATCAATATCATCATCACCAAAGATGGTAATATTGCAGAAAGCATACTTTCTTTCGGCGGGTCTATGGTTACAATTTTGATGTCACTGCCTTTTGCTGGCATTTTATTCACATCTTGCATAAACGCTTCAATACTTGGCACACTGACTTTCATCACACTACCATTATCTAGCATTGCCATAACCGTTGCATAGTCACCCACTTCTTTGCTTCTGGTAACTTCCAATGTTGCAACTGTATCTTCTTCTAATTCTTTTAACAAATCTGCATACGTATATGCTTTCACTTCTTTTTCTGGTTGTATCAAACCTTTGCCGCTAAATGCCAAAGCAGCTAAAATAATTACAAATATCAGCACATATAATCCGGCTGATTGCCAATATTTTTTCAAGAGCTTCCCCCCTATTTTCTATAAGAAATAATTATTTTTTTGATATGTCCTCAAACCGCATATCAAGTTACAATGCTATCACAC
>JAHHTV010000082.1 GCA_020024395.1 Anaerotignum sp.
CAAAAACTCAGATGCTTCAGCAAGAGTTGTTCAGAAAATTTGCTGAAACAGAAATTAAACCTATCGCTAAGGATATGGACGAAGCAGAAGAATACTCTTCCGAACTCCTTCAGAAACTGCAGAAAATTGGTGCATTCGGTATCCCTTACTCCAGAGAATACGGCGGTCAGGGTGCAGACGTACTGACATACACATTGTGTATGGAAGAAATGTCTAAAGTGGACGCTTCCACAGGTATTACACTTTCCGTACATACATCTCTTTGCTGCCCTTGTATCAATGAATTTGGTACAGAAGAACAGAAACAGAAATATTTGAGACCTTTGGTTGATGGTTCTAAAATCGGTTGTTTTGGTTTGACAGAACCTGGTGCTGGTACAGACGCTGCTGGTGTTCGTACAGAAGCAAAACTAGAAGGTGATTACTATATTCTGAATGGTACAAAAATCTTCACAACAAACTCCGGCTTTGCTGATACATTCGTTGTATTTGCTTTGACAGACAAAACAAAAGGACCTAAAGGTATGTCTGCTTTCATCGTAGATAGAGATACAGAAGGTTTGTCTGTTGGCCCTAACATTGAACGTATGGGTATCAGAGCTGCTTCCAACTGTGAAGTTATTTATGAAAACGTAAAAGTTCCTAAAGAAAACCTGTTGGGCAAAGAAGGCCAAGGTTACAAAATCGCTATGACAGCTCTGGGCGGCGGTCGTATTGGTATCGGTGCTCAGTCTGTTGGTATTGCACAGGGCGCAATCGACGAAGCATTGAAATATGTAAAAGAAAGAAAACAAGGTGGCAAACCCATCGGTAAATATCAGAATACACAGTTCAAACTGGCTGAATGCCAAACAAAAGTAGATGCAGCTAGATTGATGGTTTGGAGAGCAGCAACAGAAAAAGACAACCACGGCGCTTATGCACCTTTGGCTGCTATGTGTAAACTGTTCGCTTCTGAAGTAGCTAACGAAGTAACAAGAACTTGCGTACAGCTGTTTGGTGGTTATGGTTACTGCCGTGAATACCCCGTAGAAAGAGCAATGCGTGATGCTAAAATCACAGAAATCTACGAAGGTACTTCTGAAGCTATGAAGATGATTATCTCCGGCTCTATGAAGGTTTGATTCGCAGACAGGCTCAGATGCAGATAATAAGCCAAATTATGAATATTTTGGAAGGAGAACAACTATAATGAAAATCGTTGTATGTATTAAACAAGTACCAGATACAGTTGAAGTTAAAATCGACCCTAAAACCGGCACACTGATCCGTGATGGTGTACCTTCTATTATTAACCACGATGACAAAACAGGTATCGAAGCAGCTCTGGCTCTGAAAGAACAGCTGGGTGCTACTGTTACTGTTGTTTCCATGGGACCTCCTCAGGCAGAAGTTGCTTTGAGAGAAGCTCTGGCTATGGGTTGTGATGAAGCATTCTTGGTTTCCGCAAGAGAATTCGGTGGTTCCGATACATATGCTACTTCCGGTATTTTGGCAGCAGCTTTGAAAAAATTGGGCTATGATTTGATTATCACAGGTCGTCAGGCAATCGACGGTGACACAGCTCAGGTTGGCCCTCAGATTGCTGAAAAATTGGGCGTGCCTCAGGTTTCTTATGTAGAAGAAGTAAAAGAAGCAAAAGAAGACTATGTTGTTGTTAGAAGACAATTTGAAGATGGTTACCACATCATCAAAATCAAAACTCCTTGCCTGTTGACAGCAATCGCTGAATTGGCAACACCTAGATATATGTCCGTTAGAGGTATCGTAGAAGCTTATGAAAAAGAAATCAAAGTAATCGGCTTCGAAGAATTGAAAGATAACCTTGAATTGGATATGATCGGCTTGAAGGGTTCCCCTACAAACGTATATCAGTCCTTCACAAAAGAAGTAAAAGGTGCTGGTACAATCCTGAAAGATATTTCCGCAGACGAAGCTGTAAAAGCAATCGTAGACAAATTGGAAGAAAAATTCATCATCTAATCAGGGTTTGTGAATTTGTTGGATAAACAAAAACGAAAAAGACGAAAATTTGGAATATAAGGAGGAAACCCTACCATGAGTAAAGGTATTTATGTAGTAGTTGAACAAAGAAGCGGTAAAGTTCAAAACGTAGGTTTGGAACTGATCGGCGAAGCTACAAGACTGAAAGCAGATTTGAAAGATGACGTTGTTGCAGTATTGCTGGGCAGCGAAATCGAAGGTGAAGTAGAAAAACTGTATCACTATGGTGCTGATAAAGTTATTCTGGTTGACCATCCTTTCTTGAAAGAATATGTAACAGAACCTTACACAAAAGCAATCACAGCTATTATCAAAGAATGCGACCCTGAAATCATGCTCTTTGGTGCATCTTCTATCGGCCGTGACGTGGCTCCTCGTGTAGCGAGCCGTGTAAAAACAGGTTTGGTTGCTGACTGCACAGGCTTGAGAATGGCGAAAACAGAAGAAGAAATCACAAAAGAAGAAGCTATGGGCTGCCCTGATGGTAAAAGAGCGTTGTTGATGACTCGTCCTGCTTTTGGTGGTAACATTATGGCAACATTGATGTGCCCTAGAACAAAACCTCAGATGGCTACTGTACGTCCTGGCGTTATGAAAAGAGCTGACAAAGACACAAGCAGAAAAGGCGAACTGATTAAATTTAACGTTGATTTCACAGATGCTGATATGAACGTTGAAATTTTGGAAGTTGTAAAATCCGATAAAAAATCCGTAGACTTGACAGAAGCAAAATTGATTGTTTCCGGTGGTCGTGGTATCGGTGGCCCACAAGGATTCGACATGATTAGAGATGTTGCGGATGCATTGGGCGCAGAAGTTGGTTCTTCCAGAGCATGTGTTGATGCTGGTTGGATTGAAAAAGATAGACAGGTTGGTCAGACAGGTAAAACTGTACGCCCTGAATTGTACATGGCTTGCGGTATCTCTGGTGCTATCCAGCACGTTGCAGGTATGGAAGGTTCTGATTTGATTATTTCCATCAACAAAAACGATACAGCTGCAATATTCGATGTATCCGATTTGGGTATCGTTGGCGACGTGAAAGTAATTCTGCCTAAATTGGCTGATGCTATCAGAAAATACAAAGCAAATAAAGCTACTAACTAATTTTTGATTGATTGTTCAAGATATATGCTCAGACGATTTGAAAAGAGTATAGCCAAGAGGCTATACTCTTTTTTGTTTTGTAAAATAAAAAGAAGAATACTTTGAAAAATCAATGTATTCTTCTTTCGTTTATTACATATAGCGATACCGTTTGCGTGCCGCAATGAATAATATGATGGCAACGATGACAGTTAACAATTCGGAAATCGGAATTGCCAGCCAAACACCTGTAACACCTAATATTTTGGGTAAGAATATGATACAACCACTGACACATACAAATGTACGCAGTGAAGATATAAATGCGGATAATACACCATTTGATAACGCAGTAAAGAATGCAGATGCAAAAATATTGACACCAGAGAATAATAAATGGATAGCACAAATCTTATATCCTTCTAATGTAATGGCATATGTGTAGCTATCTCTTGGCGTGAATACCAATATGGTAGGTTCGGCAAGTACAATGGATAATACACTGATGAAAATAGAAGAAATTACAATTACACCAATGGACATTTTGAATAAATGTTTTAATTGTACATAATCTCGTTTGCCATATTGATAACTAAACAAAGGGGCAACACCATTAGCAAATCCCATATAGGAAGATGCAAACAGGAATTTTGCATATAACATAATGGTGATTGCAGCAACGCCATCTTGTCCCATCATTTGCATCATAACACGATTAAACAAATATGTGGTGATGCCTGATGATGTGTTTGTAATCATTTCGGAAACACCATTGCTCATACTGTTTTTTAACACATGAAAATTCCATTTTGGTTTTACAAAATATAATATGGCTCTGGGTTTCATAAAATAAAATAGTGGGGGAATACCACCAATGAAAAAGCTGGTGACTGTACCCCATGCAGCACCTTTGATACCCATATCCATGAGAACAATGAACACATAATCAAATACAATGTTACTGATGCCGCTTGCAAGATTGAGCATTAAACCGATTTTGGGTTTGCCTGCTGTAACAAAAAGTACTTGAAACAGTATTTGCAATACGGAAATGGAATAAAATAATACCATAACACTACCATAATCAATACAATAAGGTAACAGTGTTTCGTCAGAACCTAAAAATATAGAAAGTGGTTCAATAAATATAAAACAAAGCAAAGACAATACAACACCAATACCAATCGCAAATAATGTAATGAGTGTAAAATGCTCACGAGCAAGGTTTTCTTTGCCTTCACCCAATTCTCTACCAATGATGGCACTACCACCTGTACCAAGCATAACACCAACCCCCATCATGACGTTTATGAGTGGGTAGACAATATTGGTTGCAGACAGTGCAGCAGTACCAACATAACGGGAAATAAATATACCATCTGCGATGACATAAGTGGCAACAAACATCATCATAATAACAGTAGGAAGTGAAAAACGCAACAGCCCACCTAATCCAAAGTTTTTTGAAATATCATTTTCCATAAGTTCACCTCTTTTTTATTTTTATAGATTTGTTTACAATAATATAGAGCCATAAAATTTTATGGCTCTGTTTTTTATGATTGTGGCAATGTGGATTGCAACGCTTGTATTTTTTGTTCATCTGGTGTGATATAAATGGTCTTATTTGTCAAATAAATGACCATACCTGGTTTTGCTCCATTGGGTTTTTTGACATTTTTTCTCTGTGTATAATCTACAGGAACCATACTGCTATTTTTTGCTTTGCTATAAAAAGCAGCAATATTGGCAGCTTCTTCTAGTGTGGGAATGGGGACATCATCTTTGCCATGTGTGCGTATGATGACGTGAGAACCAGGAATTTCTTTTGTGTGTAACCAAATATCTGTAGGTTCTGCAATACGTAGCGTCAATTCATCATTTTGTAAATTGCTTTTGCCTACTAATATTTCAAAGCCATCAGAAGAAATATATTGCATAGGTTTTGCTTTTTTGGCTTTTTGTTGTCCTTTTTTCAAAGGTTGGCGGCGGATAAAGCCACTTTCTGCCAATTCTGTGCGAATTTCTGCTAAATCCGCATCATCTTTTGCAGTATCCAAAGCATTTAATACACTCTCCAAATAAGCCAATTCTTCATCGTTTTGTTTTTGTTGTATTTCCATAGCAGCAAGTGTACGTTTTGCTTTGTTATATTTCTGGAAGTATTTTTGTGCATTTTCAGATGGTGATTTTGTGGGGTCTAATGCAATTTCGATTTCTGCCATGTTTTCATCATAGAAATCAATGGTTTTGAAAGTGGTTGCATTTTGTGGCACAGCATAGATATTTGCTGTGAGTAATTCACCTTTTCGTTTCCACATTTCTTTACCTGAAACATCTTTCAATGTTTTTTGCTGAATTTCTTTTTTCTTGACACAACGTTCGATGTTTGTTTGTACCAGACGACGGGTGTCATGTGATTTTTGTTTGATGAGTGCTGCATTGTCACGTTCGGTGTAAAACCCTTCTAATAATGTGGAAATGGTGTCAAAATGTTTGGCAAATGCAGTGCCAAATTGTGTGATGGGCAATACACCAAAATCTAACATAGTACCACCTGCTTTTTGATAATAAATGATAGGGGAGAAATTTGCATTTTTCACATCAGACATTGTTTGCAAAAAACTGGAAAAAAGATTTTCTGTTTGATTTTGTGTCAGTGTTTGGCAAGTGTCTGAACTATCTAAACCTGCACGATAACAAATTTCAGATGCCATAACAGGGCTGATACCTGTATAGTTTTGATAGATACAATTTTGCAATTTCATACCATTTTGTTGTGATAATTTTTGCAAAAATATTTCTTTATCCAAAAGCAGTGGATTTTCTTTGTTTTGGGCAGGGGGAAATGTATATGTTTTGTTTGGCAATACTTCACGCACAGAGCTTTTGTCGTGTGAAATTCGCTTGATGGCATCTAATATTTTGCCATTTTCATCTGTGAGTATCAGATTGCTATGTTTCCCCATAATTTCTAATATAAGTTGTTTTTGTGTCATATCGCCCATTTCGTTTGCAGCTTCTATTTTTAATATGATGATACGTTCAAAATTGGGTTGTATGATGTCTACAATTTTACCACCTGCAATATGTTTACGAAGCACCATACAAAACAATGGTGCAGTCATGGGGTTTTCTCTGGTATGTTGTGTAATATGCATACGAGGGTGTCCAGAATTTGCAGAAGCCAATACTTTGTAATTACTGCCTCCGCCACGGACAGAAAAACGGATTTCATCGGCAACAGGCTGATGGATTTTGTCTATTCTGCCGCCTACCAATTTTTGTTTTAGTTCGGTGACAATGGCAGCTGTGGTGATACCGTCTAATGCCATGACAATCCCTCCTTTTTTGTCAATAGTTTCGATTATCCAGTATATCATATTTTAAATAGGAAGAAAATAGGAAAGTGAAAGAAATAAACATTAAAAAATGATTAAAAATAATGGATACAATTCAACATTTTTATTGCACTTTTGTAAAAGAATGCGTATAATAAAACAGTTCAAAATGTACGGGAAAAAGGATAAGAAACAATGAGATAAGGAAGGTATCAACATGAGCCATCAAGTAAGAAGTATGACAGGATACGGCAGAGGAGAACATTTGGCACAAGACAGAAAATTTGGTGTAGAAATGAAGTCTGTAAACCATCGTTATCATGATGTGAATATAAAATTGCCA
>JAHHTV010000083.1 GCA_020024395.1 Anaerotignum sp.
GATTGTATATTTGCAATATTCATCATAAACATTTTTGATGATTTTATCACACGCACACGAAATTTATCGTCTTTTTTGGAATACTCCATTTTGTAAGGTGCAACGTGCAATGTCGCTTGTTTTCCTTTGTTACTGTTGTATGTGACTTCCATCATTTTGTTTTGACGTATGGCATACAACACCAGTCGAAAATGTTTGATATATGTTTCATCTGTAAAAGGGTCACCATCTTGATAGCGGTCAAACACCACATAATTTTTGGGTTCAAACAAAGGGGGTACATCTTCCAGCCCTTTACAATCTTCTATAAAAAGTTTTATTTTGGGGTCAAGGCTTATGGCTTTTAGCCAACGTTTTTCCAATATTGTCAATGGGCGAGAAGGTGCATTTTGTAATGGTGTATGTAAATCATTTTGCAATAGCTGCCATTGTTGCTGTTGCAAAGCAGGCAATATGGTCAATCCACTTTCTGAAAAAGCTTTTGTTTTGACAATCTGCTCCATGTCTTTTTTTGTCAAATCGCCATGCACAGCCATACGCAATATTTCTGCCACAGCTTGATAATAACAGCCATATATTTCATGAAATATCATGTCATTGCTCCTTTGTATCTTCTATATCATACATATCATACATCGCTTGCACATCTTTCCAAAACTGATTTTCCAAAGAACGGTTCGAAAATGACAGTGATACAATGCGACAAATAAACGAACGTATCCAAGGTATCATCTCAGAAGTATCATACACCTGTGCAGTAAAACGATACAAACCTTCTCCCACACATTCCACCGTTCCGCATCGTTTTTCTCGTTCCAATCTTTGTATGATATAATTTTCATCATTTCTACATTTTATGGTAAAAGAAACCGTTTCCATATATTTTCTTTTACTGCAACATACCCCCCACATATATTTTTGCATACTTTCCAATGTTTCTATACATTCTGCAAACAATGGTGAAACTTCTTTTATTTCCACCATACCCACATAATCCAAACGATAAGACTGTATTCGATGATATTTGAAATCATACGCCATCAAATAACTACGACTGTTTTGCACACTCATAAAAATACGCAAAGGCAATACTTTTCGCCACTCTTTTTTCTGACGATACACACTTTGCAAACAAACAATGCGATGTTGTTGTATCGCTTCAAATAATGTGCAAATCACATCACTTTCTAACGTATGTGTGATATTGTGGTGTTTGAATACATATCCTTTCGGCATATCATCTATGGTATCTGCAATATAACTACCAATCACACCGCAAACATCTGCTTCAGCAAAAAAACAAATTGCTTCTTTCCAGTCTGAAATATCAAAATCTTTTGCTCTTGCATAGCGTATTTGTCTACCATCTTTTCGTTCTATCAATAAACCTAGTGCAACATATTCTTTCAACTTTTTGCGTATGGTGGAAATATCCAACATCATAGGTGTTTCAAAACATTGCAAATAATTGGTATCAATTTTTTCTGTCAATTCCTGTACAGTATAAGCAATATTTGGTTTGTGCAAAATATCCAACAATATAAAATGCAGTGTGATATCCGCATTTGTAAAACTTTTTGTTTTCCATGTGCGATACAAAGGATTTGATACACCTTCTCTGCTATCTATGGCTAAAAACACTTGTTTTCCATTTGTGGTATATCTTGCACCCATATAATCGCCCAAATAGCTTTCCATACGTCGTTTTTCGTTATCATAGGAGCGACTGCTTTTTTTGTCATATTCTTCTCTTGTTTTGAAACCATATACATAAAATTCTCGCATATAATCTCGTATTCTTTCAAAATTTTTGATACATTCTGTATATGCCACGGCAGCCCCTCCCCATTGTCATGACTTCACCAATATCTCCATCATTTGTTTTGCAAAATCTTCTGCTCTTTTTTCAATACCTTCCACCTGTAATATGCTTGCGGGATTGTTTGCCGTTTCCAACATGGCAAACCTTGGCGGCAAACGAAATGTTTTGTTCATACTCAATGCACTGATAACTTGTTCCGCAACCAAATTACCGCCACTGTATCCAGATACCACCAATGCAAATATACTTTTTTCAAAAAATTGATTTTTCCGAAACAATGCTGTCAAACGATTGATAAATGCCGTAATATTCGCACTCAATGCATCGTTGTAATTTGGGCAAAGCAAAACCAAAGCATCACAATTTTGAATTGCAGGATACACCTGTTCCACAATCACACCACCATAATAACAGCTTGATTTTTCACTAAAATGCATACACATTTTATATGGACAGCCCGCACAGTCTTGAATTGTCCCATTACGCAATGATATTTCTGTGATATGGCAATGGTGCAAATGAGATTTCACCATATCCCAAAGCATTGCCGTATTTGACGTTTCATGATTGCTTGCGTGCAGTACAAGTATATTGCTTTCTTTTTTTGGATTTTGTGCAAAAGAAAGCAAGCGACTTGTCATATCCATGGTTGCTGCTGTATATGCCCCCATATTATCCAAATCCAAATTCATCGCTTGTATATTGAAATTTTGTAAAGACCCTGTACCTTCCACCATCGCTCTACCAGGGAAAGCACAACCGCACAAATTCGCTGTAAACAACAATTCTCTTGCGACAGATTTTGTATACAATTCACTTTCACCATCTATCAATACACAACCAATACAACCTTCTAGCATATCGGTTTGCAAACGCATTTTTTTCAAAAATCGAAAATATTCTAAGTTAATACCAGATACCCCCAAAGGCACAGCAAACAGTAGCCGCTTTCCTTGCAAAGAATGAAAATCTTCTAATTTTGTAACCATGTCACAATCATATGTTTTTTGCACTTGTTCCAATAATGTTTCCAATCTGTGTGTTTTTCTACTATCTTCACACTGTGGATAAACAATTGTCAATGCTGTTTTCATTCGATTGCCTCCAATCCATCAAATGCTTTTTGAATTCTTTCAAACAATGCCTTTGGCAATAACAATGTTTCTAATTCCAAAGCGATTTGTGTACGATTGCGACACCCCATATACACACCATCTAAAAAATTTGAGCTATAATGCCATTCTCCCTGTATGGTTTGCAATATGGATATTGCCGCAGAAGAAATAGCAGGTGCAACATAAGGCTTAAAGCCCATATCACGCACACGCAAATTGGCATCAATGGCAAGTTGTGTCAATTCTTTGGAACGTTCATCATCATAATGCAATATACTATTTGCAATCACCAAATCTTGGCCATGTGGGCCAAAAGCACGTCCTTCTGTCAAAAAATCGCTGTATTTGCTATCTTTTTTCGCATAATATGCCGCTCTTGCATTCATCACACCCAAGCCATATCCTTGTATTTGTTCTGGACGCAGTCCTTTGCAATCAAATTCGCCTGCTTCATTGGTATTGCTTGCCAAAAATGCCGCTTTACAAAGTGGGTCAACTGGGTCAGAAACCACAGCAAACAACCCTTGAAAATTTTTATTTCTTGCTTGTTTTGCAAAAGAAGATATAATTTCTTTATTTGCTTCATATTGCACCATACGCACATCTTTTTCTTCTGTTCCCACAGGGGGAATACCTTTTGATGCACAAAATACAAATACATCACAATCAAATAACTGTGTTTCTTCCAATATTTCCACTTCTGGCAATGCATCATAACGCCTTGCAAAAGACACTTGATTTAATTCTATTTCCCAACGTTGACAAACATCTTTATTCATATCATAAATACCCAATGTTTGTATATCACGACTGCCCAATAATTTCAGTGCAATCACAACAGTACTGCCTACATCGCCAAGTGCCAACAAATGTACTCTTTTTTTACGCTTATTTATATTGTCTATATTGGAAATATACGCAGCCCATTCCTCTTTTGACTTCCATGCAGTATTGGCAAGTAACACAGGTTCTTTTTTGATTGCGTTTTGCACTTCTTCTCGAATGGTGTTATCTAGTTTGATTGCTGCACGAGAAAATTGCACAACATTCAACCATTGTAACGTTTCTGACTCTGCCAACATTCCGGTATGTGTTAGCTTTATCAGTCCCCTATTTTTCTGTGGTTCTCTTTCTACAAAAAACACCTTTTTACTGCCAATCATTGCACTTTCCATTGTATTTCCTCCTTATTTTACCAGATGCTCCAGTCGCATCAGTTGCTCCATATCATTTTCTACGTATGTTGATGCTGCCAAATGATAATGATATTTTACACAACTGCCTTTATCCGGTATACGCGGCCAAATCACAACTTCACTTAAACGTCCCAATGTCAAATTTCTCTGATATAATGCTTGGTATTCCTCCTCCAATACCGTTAATATCTCTTTTGCATTTTGCAAACAAACCATAGACAAGTCATAAATGCTTTCTTTTGATGCATTTCGTATAAAACCTGGCATGACATATGGCAATATCAAATTGACACCCTTTAGAAAATTACCTTTTACTTCTGTGTCTGTGTCAATGCCATCGCCACCAATAAACGGATACATAGATGTTTCCACAAACCAAATACGCATAGATGGTATAAAATATGCACTTTCGACATTTCTTCCTTCAATTTCCATCAAATCCCGACCTCTGCCAGAAAGCACACCCACAATCAAACGGTCAATCTCCACACCTGCTTTTTTGAATATCGGGTTCAATTTTTTGATACGATATCCTTTATGCAACAATTCATCTACCAATATCACAGGTCTGCGAAATGATTTGATTGTTTTCACTTGTGACTCCAAAGACAAATATTCCGGAAATTCTGCAATCCGAAAAGAACGAATATAGGGGTCAAATATTTTTTCTGTATGTAATACTTTTGTGACAGTATTGGGAATGACCATACCTTTTAATATTTTACCGAATGGTACACACATTTTTTTCCCCAATGTACGCACAGGCAACACTTCTTTTGGCATATCATTTGCCGTCGTAATCAATTCAATCAAGCGATTATACAAAATACCTGTATCAAATGATATCACCAGCTCTCCAGGATACAACTTTGTCAAAGCCTGCTGAAAACGATGGTGTGTTTCTTGTAGTACCCGCAACACCCGTGGATTTGTGTTAAATGGCTCTTTTATGGCTGTTTGTACATTCCGATGCAACACCACAGGATTTTTCATATCCACTACATACATATCTTGATGCCCCAAATGTGCAGGCAGTTTCACAAAACCTTGTCTTTCCAATACATTTTTACATTCTTGTGAAATTTCTCTTCCTTTTTGTAAAAATATGGTATATGTGAAATCTTCACTCAAACATTTTGCCAATGTTTCTGTCAGTAATATTTGTTCCACATCAGAAATTTTGGACTGTTTTGCAATAAAATATGCCGTAATCAGTACAATTTTTCCAGAAGTATTTTCTCGAATATGGCTTGCCACAAGCATATCTTCAAATTCATGATACAATTCTGTTGTAGACAACTGTCTGTATACCATAATCCCATCAGGGCGGTGTTTTCCTTCTATATCAAACACCACCGTTGCACAACTATCTTCTGTATGCATTGCCTGCATCAAAAATTCAATATCTTCTGTTGCCAAATTTCCTTGCAATATGGTTTCTTTGAATACACGACTGTTTTGTATATGTGCAATCTCAACCGATTTTGTTTGCAAAAGCTGTTTATACTGTGGTTCCCGCAAATACAGCCCTCTATCATAAATATAATTTTGTGCAACCGTATCAATCAAATTTGAAATATCACGATTGCAGTCGATATTTTCACGAATACGTGTAGAGCTAATGTCCTCAAAATGTATTGGCAATTTTAACTCCAACACGGTATTTGCAATCATATCATAAGAAACAGGTTCTTCTGTTGTTGGTGTTTGTGTTTCTCTTTTGAATATGATATGCGGGAATGTCAATATCGAATTTTCTACCGCTTCGCCTTTATAAGAAGATGCATTTTTGACGACATCACTTCCTGCAACCATATAGACTTCTTTATTGGGGAACAATTCCCGCAAGCATTTCAAATCCACAGGGTTTGCAATATTGATGGGGGTATCTTCTGGAAACAAATAAATATTTTCTTCTTTTGCCACAGACATATTCAAAATATGACGGCGTACCATATGCGGTTGTGCTTTTTTTGACCAAGAAAACTCATCAAGTGCCAAATACACTGTAAAACCCATATCACGGATTTCTCTTGCAATTTCTTGATGCCCAAATGTAAATGGGTCAAATGTTCCTGGAAAAAACGCAATTTTTTGTGGTTCTGAAAATGTAAATGTATTTTTTTCAAACAAATATGCACTGATAAAACGATACATAAAATTCCAACCAGCTGTATGGTTAAAAAATGATAATTCCGAAACATCTTTTTGTTCTACCAACATCAACATTTTTTTCGCCATAAATGCAAAAAGTTCTTTTTTCTCTGTCATAGACAAATTTTCTGTACCAAACAATTCATGCCCAACAATCCAAAAAGCCTCTCTTTTGACTTCTTCTTGATAATTGGCAAAACCACACAACAACATACCCATGATTGTTTTTTTTCTGGTTTCATAATCGACTGTCATTTCTGGAAATCTACTTTGATATTTCTGATAATATTGCAACATCACACCACAAGTATCCAATGCTACACTGGCAATGCGGTCATTTGTGCTATGTAGCAAGTCCTCCAAATTATACAAAAACTCGTCCAATTCTTGTGGGTGCAAATATAGTGCAAATTGCCCCAAATATTG
>JAHHTV010000084.1 GCA_020024395.1 Anaerotignum sp.
GAAAGTGGAAGTAGTAAAAATTCCTTTGAAAAAACCTTTTCGTATTGCTTTTGCAGTACAAGACCATTCTGTGAATGTTTTGGTAAAAGTAATGACAGACGAAGGTATTTGGGGTATTGGTGAAGCGGCACCATTTGAACCTGTTACAGGTGAAAACACAGCAACTGTATTGGAAGTGTTGAAGGTATTCAAACAAGGTTTGATTGGTATGGATCCTTTCAACATTGAGGGCGTTCATGAAATGATGAACCGTTTATTTGTTGGCAATACTGCAGCAAAAGCAGCGGTTGACATTGCCCTGTACGATATCAAAGGCAAAGTGATGGGACAACCTTTATATAAAGTGTTGGGCGGACACAGCAACCACTTTGTTTCTGATATGACCATTGGTCTGGATACACCCGAAAATATGGCTCAAGAAGCAAAAGAACGTGTGCAAAAAGATGGTTATAGCGTTTTGAAAGTCAAAGCAGGTATCAATCCCGCAGATGATATTCGTGCATTGACTTTAATTCGAGAAGCTGTGGGTGAAAATGTACGTTTGCGTGTAGATGCAAATCAAGGTTACAGCGTAAATGATGCAGTGAAAACATTGAAAGCATTTGAAAAAATCGGTGTAGAAGCTGTGGAACAATGTTTGCCTTGGTGGAATATGGATGGTGCAAAATTCATTCGTTCCAAAGTGGATTTGAAGGTGATGTTGGACGAAAGCATACATAGCCCTATGGATGCAGCAAGAGCTTGTAAAATAGAGGCAGCAGATTTGTTGAATATCAAATTGATGAAGTGTGGTGGTTTGTATCAGGCTGAAAAAATCAATGCTATTGCAGAGGCAAACCATGTACAGTGTATGGTAGGTTGTATGTTGGAAACAAAAGTGGCAATTACAGCAGCAGCAAGTTTGGTGGCAGCAAAACGCAATATCACAGAAGCAGATTGTGATAGTTTCTTGTATGCAGTTGACCCTGAAATGGGTATGCCTGGTGGTTTTACAATTAAAGATGGTGTGTTTACATTATCTGAAAAACCAGGATTGGGATTGGATATTGATTTCTAATATTTTGTAATAGATAAAGGTGGTATGGAAAGAGGTGTATATATGGAAACAGGAACGATATTTTCTTCGGAAGTAGCTTTATTGTTAATCATGTTTTTGAGTGTGTCTGTGGGTTTTTGGCTACAACGTTTTAAGGCGTTTAAAATGTTGGGTCCTGCATTGACAGTCATTGTACTGGGTATTGTGTTATCCAATTTGAAAATAGTGCCTGTCACAAGCCCTGTGTATGATGCAGTAAGCGGATATTGTGTGCCATTGTCGGTTTCTATTTGTTTGTTAAGCTTAGATTTAAAACAAATGCGTAAATTGACAAAAGAACCTATCATTGCTTTGATTTCTGCGGTGTGTAGTGTGTGTTTGATGGCATTGATATTTGGTGTGGTATTTGCAGATAAAATTACAGAAGGCTGGAAGGTAGCAGGAATGTTTGTAGGTACTTATACAGGTGGTAGCTCCAACTTGACAGCCATTGCGGTAGGTTTGGACGCTTCCAAAACAACAATCGCTTCTGCAAATGCAGCAGATTATGTTATTGGTATTCCAACATTGATATTGATGTTTGCAATGCCTGCGATATTCAAAAATTCCAAAACATTGAGAAAATTATGGCCTTATGAAGTTTCTGAACAAGAATTGTTGGGCGAAGGTGACCACGAAGAATTGATGGCATCAAAAGAATGGTCTATACAAGAAATTGCTTGGTTGCTTTCCATCGGTTTCGCTACGGCTTCGGCTGCCACAACCATTGCAAATATGGTGTTTGGTCAAGGTTTCAGAAGTGCAGGCAGAATACTGTTGATTACTACATTTTCCATTATACTGGCACAAGTGCCTATGGTGAAAAAACTCAGAGGGAATTTTGATTTAGGTTTGTATGTGGCTTTGCTGTTTTTGACAAGCATTGGTTTTGCTGTGGATTTGCAACAATTTTTTGGTTCTACATTCTATATCACATTGTTCTGTTTCTGTGTGATTGCCTCTTGTATTGTGATGCACCTTGTGATTACAAGACTTTTGAAAGTACGTTTTGAATATGTGTTGTTGTCTATTGTGGGTTGTATTTCCGATGGGCCAACAGCGGCTTTGGTAGCTTCCAGTGCACAATGGAAAACATTGATTAACATTGGTTTGCTGATGGGGGTACTGGCAGGCGCACTTGGCAACTATGTCGGAATTTCTGTGGCGTATGCAATCAGAGCAATCATAGGAATATAAAATAAGGATAGGAGAATGCAAAATGAATGTATTTCATTTATATGTATCCGGTATATTATATGGTAAATTGAAAAAAGAAAATGATGTAATGTTGATTTCAAAATTAGATGTTTTTGAAAATAGATTGCAAGACTGGAAAACATTCACACAAGAGGATAACACATTTTATCAATCTTTTGTCAAAATGGATTTGCAAGCGATTTTAGATAATGTGCAAATGTATGGCGAAACATTGCAAGGCAAAGGTGAAATCAAATTACAAAAAGAACGTTATACCAGTACAGATGGAAATTGGTATTTGCAAAGGGATATTAAATTTCCAAATAATAAATTGGTAGAAAATGGTCAGCTCATTGCAGTTACTTGCCCTGCAAGGGAATTGGTTTCTGTGTTGGTGCTAGAAGGACATGAACAAAAAACAATATTGGAAAAATGGCAAAAAGTATATGCAGATGAAACATTATATGCGGTATCATTTGCAGGCAAATTTGATGTTGCAATGCGTGATGGTGTGAAATTGTCCACAGATGTGTATTTACCAAAAGATATTGACAAAAAAGTACCAACTGTACTTGTGCGTACACCTTATGGCAAAGAAGACGGTTGCGAAATTTATTATCGGTATGTGCAAAGAGGATATGCCGTTGTGGTGCAAGATGTCAGAGGCAGAAATTTGAGTGAAGGCGAATGGATACCCAATTATTACGAAGTGGAAGATGGTGACGACACACTGCATTGGATTGCAGCACAAAGCTGGTCAAATCAAAAAGTAGGTATGGTTGGTGGCTCTTATTTGGGATATGTACAATGGGCAGCCGCAGCAAGTGGCAATCCATATTTAAAAGCATTGATTAGTGTAGTTTGTGCAGGAAGTGCTTTTGTGGACTTACCAAGACGTGGTGGTTCTTTGACTTCTGGTATGTTGGCGTGGGCATTTGCAGTGTCACAAAAGAAATTTCAACCTAGTTTGATGGAACGTGATGATTGGGAGGAAGTTTTGAATATTCGCCCTTTGACAGATTTGGCACAAAAAGCATTGGGGTATGATGTACCATTTTTGACAAAATGGTTGGAAAAAAGTGATTACAATGATTTTTGGAAGCAATCCAACTGGCAAGAACGTGCAAAAGGCAGCCAAATACCAGCTTTGATACAATCTGGTTGGTTTGATGATAATGGTATGGGTACTACCGAGGCATTGGAAATTGTGCATGATTTCCCAGAAGATATGAGAAAAGTAATACTTGGGCCTTGGCAGCATAGTGGAAATAGCAAATATGATATGCATGGTGTATCTTTTGGTAGTGAAGCGTTGCGTTTTGATTTGGATTATATATATTTCCAATGGTTTGACCATTATCTCAAAGGAGAGCAAAACGGTATTGAAAAAACAGCACCTGTGGAATATTACACTGTGGGAGAAGAAAAATGGAAAACAGCTCAAAATTGGCCTGTACCACAAACCGTTTTGACAGATATTTATTTTGACAGCAATGGACACGCAAACACAGCTGATGGTGATGGAAAATTGGTTTTTGAAAAACCTGTAAATGTAGGATTTGATGCTTATGATTATGACCCCAAAAATCCTTCCACACATATCATTGATATGTCAGAAAATGAAATAGAAGTCCCAGAAGATTATACAAATGAAGAAAAAAGACAGGATATGTTGTGTTATACAACAGATGTGTTGGAAAAAGATGTCGTAATAACAGGCGATATATTGGCAGAACTTTATATTTCTTCTGATGCAGAAGATACTGATTTTATGGTGCGTTTGACAGATGTAGACGAAAATGGTCGCTCCATCAAATTGGCAGATGGTATATTGAGTGCAAGATACCGCAATGGTTTTGAAAAATCAGAATATTTGAAAAAAGATGAAATCGTTTGCTTGAAAATCCGTACCACAAAAATATCAAATTGTTTCAAAAAAGGTCATCGTATCCGTGTAACCATTACATCAAGTGCAAAGAATTTTGTATTCCCAAATAGCAATACAAAAGATGGTTACCACAGCGAAAAAACAGTTGTGGCAAACAACAAAGTGTATCATGGTGGCATACATGCTTCCAAAGTGACGGTGCGTTTGGAAAGTCGGTGATGTGATATGCAGAAAAATGATGTAATAAATGTTATACAAAATCGAGTTTCTTTGCGTAGTTATGCAGAAAAAGAAATTTCACAAGAACATTTAGACATGATACTGGATTGTGCGATTGCAGCACCCACAGCAGGCAACCAAATGTTATACTCTGTGATTGTCATAAAAGATGAACAAACAAAAGAAAAATTGAGCAAAAGCTGCGATAATCAACCATTTATTGCAAAAGCGCCTGTGTTGTTGCTGTTTGTGGCAGACCAAAGAAAATGGTTTGAATATTACAAGCAAAATGGTGTTTTAGAATTTGCAAATGAAAAAGGATTGCTTTTTGAAGCACCACAAGAGGCTGATTTGATACTTGCTTGTGAAGATACAATGGCAGCAGCACAAAATGCTGTAATTGCCGCAGAGTCATTGGGTATTGGTTCTTGTTATATTGGTGATATTATTGAGCATTATGAATATCACAAAGATTTGTTCCAGTTGCCTGATTATGTATTTCCTTTGGCTTTGCTTTGTTTGGGATATTACAAAGAAAATTATGACAGAGTACATAGAAAACGGTTTGATAAAAAATTTGTGGTGTTTGAAGAAACATACCATTGTTTGACACCAGAAGAATATCAAGAAATGTTTGCAGAACATGAAAAAACATATTCTCCACACAACCCATATGGTGCAGATAATTATGCAAAAATGTTTTATGCCAGAAAAACAGGGGCAGCATTTAGCAAAGAAATGGCACGCTCGGTGCGGGTTGCTTTGAAAAATTGGAATGGTGCATTATACTCTTAGTGCAATATCCCCCCAACTTTATAGTTGGGGGGATTTTTTTGTTGCTGTGTATGGAAAAAATGTTGTGATGATGAAAAAACAACATCTATATCGCTGCATATCATAATACAAGAAAGGTGGTGAAATATGATGAGCAAAATCACAGCAAAAGCACTTGTGGCATTTGCAAAAAGCAAAATTGGTGTGCCTTATGTGTATGGTATGAAAGGTGAAGTCATGACACGGCAAAAATACAATCAATTAAAATCTATGTATGGGAAAATGGTTTGGAACAGCGACAAAAAGAAAATTGGAAAAGTATGTTGTGATTGTTCGGGATTGATTAGCTGGGCGACAGGCATTGTACGCAGTTCTCAAGGGTATCATGATACCGCAGTCAAAATACAATCCATTGCAACCATTGCACAAGCCCCGATTGGTGCAGCGGTATGGAGAAAGGGGCATATTGGCATTTATATTGGCAATGGGCAATATATTGCAGAAGATGGCAGTGCTTATGGTTGCAGAAAAAACAGCCTGAAAAAAGCAAAATTCACACACTGGTTATTGTTAAAAGACATTGATTATACAGAGCAAACAGAACAGGAGGAGGAAGATGTGACAAAATATTATGAAACAATCAATCAAGTGCCAACATGGGCAAAAAAAATGGTGCAAACACAAATTGACAAAGGTTGTTATGCAGATGAAAAAGCATTGCATTTGAGCGACGATATGTTGCGTACAATGGCGATACTGCAAAGAGAAAATCATTAAATCATAAAAAAGGAGAATATTTTATATGATAAAGTATTCTCCTTTGATTTGTTATAATGTTTCTATGTTTTCTAGGAAATATTTTTCACGATAATATACAACGGCGTTTTGAATTGCTTTCATATCATAAGCGTTTAATTCAACAGTGACAGATACCACAATATTTTGTTTGAAAAGTGACAACTGATTGATAAAACTGCTCAGTCTATGATTGACAAGTATAATGCAGTTTTGTAATTGATATAAAAAATCCATTTTGTTCGCATTCAAAAGAAATTGTGTGATACGAATTTGCTGTGATGAAAATGTTCTGGCAAGCGTAAGTTGCATGATTTCCAATTCTACCGTCAAATCAGAAATGATAATAATATCTACCTGTTTGACAAATTGACGCAGTATGGCTTCTAATTGTATGGACAAACAGCGGATATGGTTATCATCAATGGGATATTGTAGAGATTGTTCCTGTTGCCAAATATCTAATATTTCGGTGACATATTGTACGATTTTTAGTGTGGTATGATTTTTTTTGGAATCCAAATAAAAGTGTTTATCTGGTATGATACATTGTAATCCCAATAAAAATTTTTTGGCAAAATATATGAAAGCACATTGCATGGCATGGTTTTCTTGTATTTTGATTGAAAATTTTTTTTCAAACTTTTCCAAAAGGTTTGCAAAATTGTTTTTGTGAAAAACAATTTCTCGTATGAATTGTATATCTTCTACTGTCCATTTATCTGCAAATACGCAACTATTTGT
>JAHHTV010000085.1 GCA_020024395.1 Anaerotignum sp.
CTGTAAAATCAAAATACATTATTTTCTAAAAAAAGCCCTCAAATTGATTTGTATGCAAACTATTTGCGTCCAAAATCCTTGTTCATCACTAGAATTTGTTAAATATTCTGCAAATTTTTCATACTTTTATGACAAATAAAAAAGATGGCTGTTTTTTCTTTAACAACCATCTTTTTTGATTATACATTTCTTTTTTGTCCAATTTCTTCCAAAAGCTGTTTTTCTGTTCTTACACAAAATGGAGAAATTTCTGCTTCTTCTGCCATATCCTCCAGCCATGCCCAAAGCAATTCTTGATAAGACTCTTTTGCTTTTTTCTTTTTTGCCAAATGGGGCAACCGCTGCTCATTGATTTCTTTCAAAGAAATTTCTTTTCCTTTTCCTGCCGCTATCCGCTGTACCAAAGCCACCAATGCTGCATAACATTCTGCCTCATTCCATTGGCTATCAATATAATACCGTTTTCCTTTTAAGCCATACAGCACACGCAAACCATCATAATACCCTAGCCGCATATCTTTTTTACTTTGTTCTTTATCAAATTGCAACATATTTGCCAGCTTTTCATTTGGTGCCACAACCGTCACATTTGCATCATCTGGAATTTTCACTTTTCTTTCCCAACCAAAACCATATATTCGTATGGCAATAATATCTTTATACCCTCTTTCCAACAAACAATCTATTGGAATTACATTGTGTATGCCACCATCGGCATAATATTTCCCACCCAAAGGTTGTTGTTTGAAAGCTGGAAAATAGGCACTTGCCAACAACATATCATACAGTGCTTTATCATCCAATGTTTTTGCATCCAAATCCAATGACTTTTTATCACTCAAAGAATATGTCACCAAATACAAATCCACATCTGATTGGCGAATGATTTCTGCATCTACTGTTTGCTGCAACAGTTTTTGTAAAGGTGTACTATCAAAACCTTTGTTTTTTAGCACTTCTGCCATATCTTTCAAAAAAGCAGGAATATCACCCAAAGCCATATCTTTATCAAAAAAAGCCTTCATTTTTTCATCATCTACATCAATCACCTGTGAAAATGTGATATTCTCCCAAAGGTGTACTGCTTTTTGCAAATCCTGCATCGCCATCAATGCCCCATTCAATGCACCCACAGAAGCACCCGAAACAGCATTGTATTGCAACCCAACTTCATCAAAAGCCTGCCAAACACCAATTTCATAAGCACCCTTTGCACCACCGCCCTCTAAAGCAATGGCATATTTTTTTGACAAATCCAACTGCAATTTCATATCAATCGCCTCTATTCTGCTGTTTTTTCCAATGCCACTTGCAACACTTTGCCAGCAATCGGTGTTGCTTTTGCATCACCAATATCTTCCATCACAACTGCAATCGCAACACGGGGATTTTCTGCTGGTGCATATCCCACAAACCATGAATGGTCATTACCCGTGGCATTTTCTGCTGTTCCTGTTTTTCCTGCAACTGTCACGCCATTCACTTTTGCTGCCTGTCCTGTACCATTTTCCACAACACCAATCAACATATCTTGTAACAATGCAATTTCTTCTGCTGTACCAATCTGTATCAATTTTTCTGGTACCGTATTCTTTCCAATACTGCCATTTGGATATTGTACATGGTCTATCATATATGGTCGCATCATCATGCCATCATTGGCTACCGCAGAAATCATCATTGCCATATATAAAGGAGAAACACTCGTTTTTCCTTGTCCAATTCCTGTTTCCACCAATTCACTTTCTGTTGCGTTTTTGTTCAAATACATCACACTTTTGCTGTATGCCACATCAAAATCATAATCCATTTCTAAACCACAACGTTTCATCACATCACTCATATTTTTGGAACCAATTTCTTTTGCCAATGTTGCAAAATAGCAGTTGCAAGAAACCTCCATTGCTTTATGCATATCCACTGTGCCATGTGCTTTATTATTGTAACAATGTATCACTTTATTTTCAAAATTACTTTCTCCCTTACATTCTACCGTAAAGTTTTGCCAATTTGGTACATATTCCATTGCTGCCAATGCTGTCACAATTTTAAACGTAGACCCTGGTGGATACAAACCTTGTGTCGCTCGATTAACCAATGGACTATCTTCATTTTTTGTCAAATTTTCCCATTGTTCTTCCACTTTATTTGGGTCAAAATCTGGATATGCTTGCATTGCCAGTACACGCCCTGTAGATGGCTCCATCACCACAACTGCACCCTTTGCATTCCCCAGCAAATTCCCTGCAACACTTTGTATATCCATATCAATGGTCAACACAACATCATTTCCCTTCGGGTCTTCTCCACTAATCATACTAGCAATGCGTTGCTGCAATTCATGATGTACCGACATCAGCGAAAAATTTGCTGCCGCCTCTACACCCGTTTTGCCTACACTACTATATCCTGTTACATGTGCTGCCATTCTGGCTCTTTTATATTCTCTTTCATAACTGCCATCATCTTGTAAAACGCTTGTTGCCAACAATTCTCCATTTTTGTCTAAAATATCACCTCTTTGTATTCCTTCCATATCATTTCTCATACGAATGTTATACGCATTAGAAGAAATTTCTTGTCTGTCCGTAATAACCAATTTGCCCAAATACCCCAAAAGTAGAAAAAAGCACAACGCCAATAACCAAAACACTCGTCTGACACTTTTTTTCATATTATGCATCAGCGTTGCCTCCTTCCGCAATTTGGCTATGTTGTTCGCAGTATACACAAACCCATTGCAATATACCAATCATCATCAAGCTCACCATCACAGATGTACCACCATAGCTCACCAAAGGCAGTGTCACACCTGTCAATGGAATAAATTTAATCACGCCACCAATAATCACAAATGCTTGAAAACACAACATCACAATGATACCCACTGCCAACAAGCTGTAATATCTTCTACCACAATCCAGCGTAATACGAATACCACGATACAAAAGCATAATAAAAATACAAATCACACCTGCACCAAACAACACACCAAATTCTTCGCAAATTGCTGCAAAAATGCAATCACTTTCCACAACCGGTATACTGTTTGGCATACCTTTTGTCAAGCCACTGCCAAGCAAACCATATGTGGTAATGGCAAACAACGCTGTCACAATTTGGTATCCACCATGGTCAATATCCGCCCATGGATTTTGCCAAGCTGCCACTCTCACACGCACATGAGAAAATAAACGATACGCAATCATCGCTGCACCACTTGCCGCCCCCATACCTGCAAAAAACAATATTTCATTTGATGTTGCAATATATAGCATTACCATATATGTCATAAAAAATATCAATGCTGCACCCAAATCTTTTTGCAACACCAAAAGCATTACCACACCTGCACTCAATATCCCTGTTGTCAAAAATGACCGCCATTCCACACGTTTTCTAAATACACTTGCCAGATAAAATACAAACAAAAATTTTGCCAATTCTGATGGCTGAAATGTAATACCAGCAATATTCAGCCAGTTTCTGGAGCCATATTGCTCAATACCAAAAATTTGTGTAGACAACAAAAGACCATAACAAACGATAATATATGCCCATTCAAATATTTCAAATCTTGGTATCAACCGCAACAAATATGGCAACACCAACATACCACAAAGCCCAACCACAAACCATAGCAACTGTTTTTGTGCAGATGTAGGCGAAAGCCTTTGCAACATAATCAAACTCACATCTATCAAAAATAACATACCTGTCCATATCAATGGACACCCTTCATAATAAAAACGGTCTAAAAGCTGTACAGCAACCAATAAAAATGCCAAAGATACTGCACCAAAAAGCAATACTTGCCATGCAAATAAATGCGTTTCCCGATTATATGACAATATCAAAAACGCCACCAAATGCATAATCACAATCAGCCGTCGTTGCACAGATATTGCATGATATGGGCTGCCCAAAAATCCACCTTGTTCATAAGCAATATATACAATCGCTTCCCATAAATACAACCCAATCAAAAATACAAACACATATCTGCTCAGCATGATAATCAAATCAAACATATGCTCACTCCACTCCACGGAAGAAATGTCCTTTTGTACTGCCTTTTTCACTCATTTGCTGTAATAAGGACTTTGTTTCTGCACTGCAATTTGCAGTATTTTTTGTCATTTCGCTATATGCTTTTACAATGCGTTCCACACGGGCAGGGCCTTCTTTTGTGAATTGTAAACGCACACTACCCACTGCATTTTCCAATATTTCATCATAAAATTTCAATGTAAACAATGGTTTCCCATTCAATATGGAACAAACACAACGTTCACAATCTGTCATCAATGGAAATTTTTCGCCTTTTCTGTCACGCAAAAAATACAATTCTTCACGAAAACGTTCTTTGCAGTATAAACCACTGTGTTTACCACCTGCAAAATTCCCAATCGGACATTGTTGCGTTACCATCAATGGCAAATAGCCATATACCACCATTTCACAATCTTTATCTGCCATTTTTGAAATCTCTTGTAAATTATTTTCCACAGAAAGACAAATTTTATCCGCTCCTTGTTCTTTCCAGAACAATACCGTTTCTCTATTGACTACATTCAAATTGTAATCTGTCACAATTTGTTTGCCTGATTGTTTCACAGCTGCCAACTGTCCAGCCGCTCTCACCAAAAAACCATCTATTTCGCTTTTCAAATATTTTTTCAAATATTCTCTATCTTCTTTACGTCCTCTGTCCACACGAGGTAACGCCACAAAACATTTCACATCATATTTTTTGCATTTTGCAATTACTTTCTCCAAATTTTCTGCCAATTCTTCTCCAGACTCCACATATATCATACAAACTCCATTTTGTTTCACAGCCGCTTCAAATTGTTCCAAATTACTCACCAAAACAGTCAACTGTTTTTTTAATTGTTTTGGTTCTTTGGCAACATGAATTTTCATATCTTGTTGTTTGATATTTCTTTTTGATTTCTTTTTCATTGCCTCTTGCAATTTTTCTGTTGCTTCTCTGCGTAGTGCATTCAACCCACTAATGCTCACATACACATTGCCCGTTGTTTGTATATCCAAATCAGTCAAAACAAAAGGGGTTGTACCCATTTTTTCTATTTGCTGTTTTAATTTTTCAACAGCTGTTGGTTGATTTTGTGCTTGTTCTACCACATCGCCTTTCACATAAACACTGTTTCCGCCATTTTCCCAAAGCTGTAATACCAAGTGTTCGCCTACATTTGCTTTTAATATACCATATATTGGCAGTTTTCTTGTTTCTTTTTCCCACGTTTTTTGCAAAGTATCATGCAGTGCTTTGCCATAGGTACGATACACCACATCATTTTTCTGTATATCACCTTCTAATGTCAATGTGATAACTTCACCAGCTTTGGAATGTTTTGTCACCTGACAACCCACATGTGGTTCTGTCTGTGTCCAAATTTCGATACCATCTCCAGGTACCAGTGGCTCTCTGGTACGAATCACAACTTTTTTATGTTGTGGCAAATATTTATCCACAATTCCCACTTTCAATCCCCAAGTTTTTGGACGTTCTATGCTCATCATATCCAAACCACCAGCAGATGTATAATATCCTTCTGTAAAACCGCCACGATTGAATAATTGCAACAATTCTTTCATATCTGCTTGTTCCACTTCATATTGTTCTGGATGTTCTGTATACAAGTCAATATATTTTCGATATATTCTTGTCACACCTGCCACATATTCTGGATTTTTCATTCTACCTTCTATCTTCAATGATGCAATACCTGCATCAATCAGTTGTGGCAATATGGATATGGTTGCAATATCTTTTGGAGAAAGCAAATGCCCCTCTGCTACTTTGTCATATCCTTTATACAGTGTATAAGGCAACCGACAAGTTTGGGCACATCTGCCACGGTTACCGCTTCTGCCTCCCAACATACTACTCATAATACACTGCCCAGAATAACAAACACATAACGCCCCATGTATAAATGTTTCCACATCTATTTCTGTATGTTCTGTAATATATTTGATTTCGTCCAATGTCAATTCTCTGCTCAACACCACTTTATCAAACCCCTGTGATTGCCAATATTGCACATCTGCCAAAGAATTTGATGTCATTTGTGTGCTTACGTGGAGCTGAAAATCAGGATAATATTGTTTGACCAATTTTGCTGCTCCTGCATCTTGCAATATCAAAGCATCTACACCCATTTGATATAATTTCCCCACAAAATCCAAAAAACCTTTCAATTCTTTATCTTTATAAACAGTATTCACTGTCACATACACTTTCACACGATATGCATGACAATAGTCACAAGCTTGTTCCATCTCCTCCAATGAAAAATTCCCTGCATATTGTCTTGCACTAAATTCTTTTCCACCCATATAAACTGCATCACACCCATTTTGTACTGCCGCTTTCAAGCTTTCCATAGAGCCAGCAGGTGCCAACAATTCTGGTTTTATTTTACACAGCATAAATCTGCTCCTTTCTGTAATTTCTTTCATAAATAAAAAATAGCAGTTTTTGCACTTTTCAAAAAATACTGCCTGCTATTTTCCTATTTTTTTCATTTTCTTGGTCTTGCTTTTGCAGTGTGTTTGCCCTCATTTCTTGCAAGTTCTTCTGCTTGATA
>JAHHTV010000086.1 GCA_020024395.1 Anaerotignum sp.
ATCAGAAATATCTTGCTGTTTGTTTGCAATAGTAATACGTTCATTTTTTATCAAATCAGTAACATCGATATTTGCGTTAATATATTTTTTGCTTTCCAGATTATCAATATGTAATTCACTCATATGAATTTCACTTTGTTTGATGTGGACTTCATTTTCTGCTTGGATTTGTAATGTAGAAATTTGTTCGATTTGTTTGACATCACTGGAAATATTTGCGAGATGGTTCATATTTTGTAATTGTGCATCTTCTTTTGAAATATTTTTTTGTTTGGGTTTTTCTTTTTCATTTTGGTTTGTGGCTTGTTGTGTTTGTTGTGCATACAAATCAGAAATTTGTTTGTCAATATCTTTGATTTGCTGTTCATAGACATCTGTCATGGCTTTTAATATTTCGCCATCTATACCAGTTTCTTTGGACTGACTGAGTAATTCATTTTTATGTTGTATGATAGCGTCTTTTTGTTTACTTAATTCATCTATCATTTGCATCATTTTTCCTTGTGGAGATATGGAAACGCTATCTCGGTTTGTTCGTTTTAAAGCTGGATTTGCATGATGTTGTATACTACGATTGATACTACCAATGTTTAATATATTATTTTTTGGTTGTATTGCAGTTGCTGCATGGATATACATAATCCCCCTCCTTATTAGAAAAATTCTTCTTTAATAATACATCGACAAAATAGGTAGAAAAGTTTAGTAAAAAGTGAAAAATAATCAACCCATTCTCAAAGAATTGACATGGTCGTATGATTTGAAATATGATATAATGACAAAAAGAGGGTATACAGTTTTGGAAAACAAGGAGTAAGATATGAAAAAAAGAATAAAAAAGATATATAGTGTTTTTTTGGCAGGTGTGATTGGGATTGGTATGACACAATCTGTGTTAGCACATGATATCCCTGACATGGTGGAAATTGGTTTGGAATCTGTATGTAAAAATGTACGTACAGCAACCATAAATACCACAAATTTGACCATTGGAACATTGGCAAATGATAAATTTCAAGAATATGGTAGTATACAAGCGGCAAATGGATTTCAGGTGACGGCTATACAAGGGGAATTGGTACAGATATCCAGAAGATTTTCCAAAAATGAAGCAGAGAGCTTGGCAAGTAATATGCAAAATATGGGTATGAAAGCAGTATTAGGGTATTTGGGAAATGATGACTGGACAGTATATATACAAAACAGTTCAGTAGCAGATGTGGAACAGAAAAGTAATGAACATGCAGAACGTGTGACAGGATTTGTGGGGATTGGACTACAAAATGGAAATCAGATGGTTTTGATTGTAAGAGATACGGTACAATATGCATTTGGTGGCACAGATAAAGAAAATACATTTTCTATCAATCATAAAGTATATCGTGGGTATTTGAAATTTGAACAAAAAGCAAGTGCAATTACCGCAGTGAATGTGGTGGATTTGGAAGAATATATATATGGCGTTGTGCCGGCAGAAATGCCTGTATCTTATGGATTGGAAGCATTAAAAGCACAGGCTTTGGCAGCCAGAACATATGCAGCATACACCACACATAATCATCAAAATAATCAATATGAAATGTGTGATACCATACATTGTCAAGTGTATAAAGGATATGGCATTGAAAATGAAACATCTAATAAAGCCATAGATGATACAGAAGGTATGGTGATATATTATAATGGCAGTCCCATAGAAGCTGTATTTTCTGCATCAACAGGTGGTTATACAGAAAATAGTGAAAATGTGTGGAATGCAGAAGTACCTTATTTAAGAGCGGTACCAGAATTGGCAGAATATACAAATAATCCTTGGACAAAAACAGTGACGCTTTCAGAATTGAACAATTTAACAAAGAAACAAGGCAATGATATTGGAAATGTACAAGATATTGTGATTACAAAATTGTCAACAGGTGGACGTGTACAAGAAATGAAAATTGTGGGTAGTGCAGGTGAAAAAGTATTGACAAAAGAAAATATCCGTACATATTTTTCGCCTGTGTGTGGTAGTCTGCCAAGTAAAATGTTTACCATAAATGGAAAAGGTGGGAAAATTGGTGTGTATGAGGGAAAATACACAGGAGATGAACCACAAACACCACCACCAGCGGAACCACCAAAAACACCAACAACAGAAGTGACACAAAAAGAAAGTTCTTTGACAGAAGCGGCACAAAAGGGTATTGTTGCAAAAACAGAAGGTACACTGTCTATGATGAATGGCAAAACCATTGGTAAAACAAAAAATGGTGGTTTGATACCTGCGGCTTCTGATGCATATACCGTTTACGATGTAAATATCAGTACAGTGGCAAATGGGAAGTTTGTATTTGCAGGCGTTGGCAATGGGCATGGCGTTGGTTTAAGTCAAAATGGTGCAAAAGGTATGGCAGATATGGGATATACGTATGACCAGATTATCAAACACTATTATACAGGTGTTACCATTGAGAGGTGAGCATGATGGATTTTATCACATTTATACAATCAAAAAAAGGTTGGCAAGATAGCAAAGGCAATGTGGTTTCGTTTTCTGATAAAGATTTGCAGGGTAATCAAACAGAGGGTTGTTGGATTTATTTGGATGAAGGGTTTCGTTGTGGTGGTATGTGCCGCAATGTGGCTGCAAAAAAAGAAGTGATACAACAAGCATTGCTGGGTTGTGGTAAAACAGAATTATGGGAAATGATAGAAAATGACTGGAAAGAAGGATAAATGATGTATGCAGAAAAATTGACAGAACCACAAATCCGTGAAATTATGGATTTGATTTCTGATGATGGCAATGTACAAGTATTGCAAATTCGAACATATAACAATGACTTTGATGATTGTACAGAATTTTCAAAATATCCAGAAGTCAAAGCGATGTTTCAAGAAACAGAAGAAACATATCGCTTATACGATTATATGATACAAGGATTTCAAAAAGCAGGTGCAGGCTCTGAATATATTTATCGGAAAAAAATGCTGGAATATTTCGGAGAACAATATGCCATTGATTTTTTATTGGAACATTGAAAGAAAAGAGGCGTAACCATGTTTGTCAAACGATTACGAGATGACCAGATTTCAGATTTGATGCAAGAAATATCAGATATTGATGCACAGGTGACAGATATTCGTAGACCATATACTGACCCAGAAGTGACAGTGTTGTCACAAGATATGGAAGAACATTATGTGTTGCATGATTATGATATTGAGGGGTTTGAGTATTTGCCCAGTGATGCAACAAAAATTTATAGAAAGAAAATGCTGGAATATTTCGGCATAGAATATGCTTTACATTATTTATTGAAAAAATGAGGAATGAAATAGATGAAAACACATGATTTTTATTTTGATTTACCAGAAGAATTGATTGCACAAGAACCATTGGCAGACAGAGCATCTTCTAGACTTTTAGTAACAGACAAAACAACAGGCAATATGGAGCATAGACATTTTCGGGATATCAAAGAATATTTGCGAAAAGGCGATTGTTTGGTTATCAATAATACAAGAGTGTTGCCTGCAAGATTATATGGGGAACGTGTTGGCACAGGTGCAGGGATTGAAGTGTTGCTTTTGGTGAGAAAATCCATAGATACTTGGGAAGTTTTGGTGCGACCAGGCAAAAAAGCACGTGTTGGTGACAAAATATCATTTGGGAATGGAAAATTGGTCGCAGAAGTGTTGGAAGTGATTGAAGGCGGCAATCGTATCATGCGATTTACTTATGAAGGTGTGTTTGAAACGGTGCTGGAAGAATTGGGAGAAATGCCATTGCCACCATATATTACACATCGGTTGGAGGACAAAGAACGGTATCAAACCGTGTATGCAGAACATGATGGCTCTGCAGCAGCACCAACCGCAGGTTTGCACTTTACACCAGAATTGTTGCAAGAATTACAAGATATGGGTGTAAAAATTGCACATGTGACATTACACGTTGGGCTTGGTACATTCCGCCCTGTAAAAGCAGAAAATATTTTAGACCATGAAATGCATGCAGAATATTATGTGGTAGAGCCAGAACAGGCAGAAATTATCAACCAGACAAAAAAGGAATGTGGGCGTGTGATTAGTGTTGGCACAACCAGTACCAGAACATTGGAGTCTGTGGCAGATGAAAATGGTGTCATACATGCAGGAAGTGGTTGGACAAGTATTTTTATATATCCGGGATATACATTCAAAGCCATTGATGGTATGATTACAAATTTTCATTTGCCAGAGTCTACATTGATTATGTTGGTTTCTGCGTTGATGGGAAAAGATTTGACCATGAAAGTATATGAAGAAGCTGTCAAAGAAAGATATCGCTTTTTCTCGTTTGGTGATGCATGTTTATTTTTGGCAAAGCCTTAAATTGAGGTGAATACAAATGGATTTGTTTGAATATAACAGAACACAACAACAAGATGCACCATTGGCAGCGAGAATGCGTCCAACAACATTGGAAGAATTTGTTGGGCAAAAACAGATTGTGGGAAAAGATAAATTGTTGTATCGTGCGATAAAAGGGGACAGATTGGGTTCTTTATTGTTTTATGGCCCGCCAGGGACAGGAAAAACAACACTAGCAAAAATTATTGCAAATACAACAAAAAGCGAATTTGTGCAAATCAATGCAACAACCGCAGGTATTAAAGATATGAAAGAAACGGTTGCAAAAGCACAAGATATAAAAGGTATGTATGGCAAAAAAACGATATTGTTTATTGATGAAATTCATCGTTTTAACAAAACACAACAAGATACTTTGTTGCCATATGTGGAAGATGGTACATTGATTTTGATTGGTGCAACAACGGAAAATCCATATTTTGAAGTCAATCGTGCTTTGGTATCTCGTTCTGTGGTGTTTGCATTGCAACCACTGGATAAAAGGGATATTGTGGATTTGTTATATCGTGCGTTGCAAGATACTGAGAAGGGTTTGGGGAAATATCATGCAACCATAACAGAAGAAGCGATATTGTTTTTGGCAGATACTGCAAATGGAGATGCAAGAACGGCGTTGAATGCACTGGAATTGGCAGTGTTGACAACAGAACCAGACGAAAATGGAAAACTGGAAATTACATTGACGGTAGCAGAGGATTGTATACAAAAACGTGCTTTGCAATATGACAAAGATGGTGACAATCATTATGATACCATATCTGCATTTATCAAAAGTATGAGAGGTTCTGACCCAGATGCAGCATTGTATTATTTGGCAAAAATGATTTATGCAGGAGAAGACCCGAAATTTATTGCAAGACGTGTGATTATTTGTGCAGCAGAAGATGTGGGAAATGCTGACCCGCATGCATTGCAAGTGGCAGTTGCGGCAGCAGAGGCAGTTAATTTTATTGGTATGCCAGAAGGGCGTATTCCTTTGGCACAGGCTGTCACATATGTTGCTTCAGCACCAAAAAGCAATGCAGCATATATGGGGATTGACAAAGCATTGCAAGATGTCAAAAATATACAAATCAAATGTGTGCCACCACATTTGAGAGATGGACATTATAGCGGTAGCCAAAATCTTGGCAATGCGGTTGGATATTTATATGCACATGATTATCCAAATCATTATGTCAAACAGCAATATTTGCCAGATGAGCTGGTGGGAACAGTATATTATGAGATGAGCGATAATGGCATAGAACAAAGGATGAAAGCATATTTGAAACGATTGAAGGGCGATTAAATATATAAGGGGGGATATGTATGAAAAAAACAATATGGAGATGGTTATTGGTTGGGATTGTGGCTGTGATTGCTTTTGTGATGTATCCAAATTTGAAAAAAGGCAGTACAGAAAATTGTGTTTCGACGTTGCAGGAACTTGTTTCTGGTGATACCTATGCAGTGGAAGTGACAGACACAAGTGGCGAAAGTCATGTTGTGGAGGAAGGCAGAAAAGCACAGCTTGCCCAGCTGATTGTACAAACAATACAAAAAACAGAACAAATACCAGATATGGATGGTGTGCCAACAGTGTCTGTGCGGATGTTTGGCGGAGAACCAATGACAGAAGTGGTGTTGACGGTGTATGACCAAAAAGAAGAAACGAATTTTGGTATATTGCTTTGGAAAGAACATACATATCCTGTGAAAAATTGTGGGGAAATACTGAATTATTTGGCTGAATTGGGATTTTATACAGAGAGATAAAATGTGAGGTGCATATGGAATATGATTTGTTGCAAATACTATATGTTGTGACTGTAAAATGCCCCATGTGTGGTTATCAAGCAGTAGATGTGTCTAGCCGTTCAGATACAGATATGGTTTGTTGTTATTGTGAAAGTGTATATGATAGCAAACAGAAACGATTGGTGATTGCAGAATTGACAGCAGAAGAATATTATTATGGTGCAAAGGGGCATTTGGATAAAAGGATAAATGCGTTATTTGATACAAATGATTTTGCTTATATCAAATGGAACCATAGCAAATGTGAAAATGGTATAAGCAAATATTTACCGTTTTGTCCCTGTTGTAACAATGCCATGGAAAATAGCAAAGAACAACCTTTATTTGATTATATAAAAGAACATACAAATATATGGTTGGTATATAGCGAACAAAAACCC
>JAHHTV010000087.1 GCA_020024395.1 Anaerotignum sp.
ATAAAATATAGCAACATATTATTTTCATATAAAGGTAAAACCACTTTTGTCATCTGTAAAGCCTCAAAAAACTTTTGAAACCCTGCATTGCATTGAAAAAATGTCAACGCAAAACAGCAAAGCCATACCACAAACAAACCTTTTGCCGCTCCCACCAAAAAACCACAAACACGATTAAATGTGTTTAACACAGGTAGTTTGCTTATCAAATTTAATGCATTTAACAAAAATTTCGCTGCCAAAAAGGCAATCACAAACACCAAAAGCGCACTCACAATATTGATACAAATATTTGCCAAAAACCCCGAAATATACCCCTGCATACTTTCTACATCTAATAATTCATAAACCACAGGATTATTGTTTTCCAGCAAACTTTCTTTCAAAAAATTCGGCAAATGCATATTCTGTATCATATCCATTTGCGTTTGCATTGCCGCATCACCCAACATTTGTTCCAAATGCAATTTTTCTGAAATCGTATTTGCCAAAGAACCAAAAAATGGGGTTTGTCTCAATAAACGACTTGCCATAGGTGTCAAAAATTTTGTTGCAACCACCCCTGCAACCATCGGCAAAAAACCAAGCACAGCCAAAACAAATCCTTTTCGATACGCTTGTATTGCAAGCCATAATATCAGTACAATCACCAATCCATCTATCAAATATGGCATTTTGCTTAACCCCCTTGCTGTTGTGTATTTGTTTCTTGTGTTATATCTATTTGTGTTGCATCTGTTTGTTGTGTTGTATCTTCTGTATCTTGTGATTGCGTTGTATTTTCTGTTTGTTCTGTATTTTCTGTCTGTTCTGTATTTTCTGTCTGTTCTGTATTTTCTTTTTTTTGTTCTGTCTGTGCTTTTGGTTGTGTATCTGGTTCTTTTGGTGTTTCCTCGTTTTCTTGTTTTGGTTGTTCTTCGTTTTGATTTGTTATCTTTGTTTCTGTTTTCTCTTTTTCTATATGCACAGAACCATCTTTTGTCATATTCAATATCACAGCACTTTCTTGCCCCACAACCAATACGGTTGAAAATTTTTCCATTGGTATCATTTCAGAAACATCTTTTGTCGCATGATACTGCCAAGCAATATGCCCTGTATATCGTATACCTTTGTATGCTCTATCTATTCCCACAATGATACCATCTTCCCAAGCACTTAAATAAGAAATTTTCTTTTCACTTTCAAAAATAGCATCTTTTGTGCCATCATTTTTCAACCAACATACGGTACCTTCTTTTATTTGATTTTCTCCACCAAAGCCTTCCCCCACCGCAAATACAATGCGATCTTTATTTTGAAATGATATATAATCTATGGTATTACTCACAGGATATTCCCAAATCATATTTTTTCCATCAAAGCCATATATCCCTTTATCTGATACTGCTGCCAATGTTCCATTATTACGAAAACTAATTGCACCAATCACTTCATCATCACGCATCACAGAAGAAAACAAACTATCTGTATATTTTTCGCTATCTTCTGGATTGATATAGAAAAAAGAAATCAAACCAATCGGATACACATCTGTTGTATCCACATAACTAATTGCAAATGTTCTGTTATTATCACAAACATCTGTTGCAATCGGATAAATCCCTTTGCTTTCTTCTATACGACCTTTGAGCAATGTGCCATTGTTGTTATACACTTTGATTTCATATTTACCATCTTTTTTTTCTATCAAAGAAAGGTATCCATTGGTATTCAATGCAAATTGCATCAAATTTCCTTCCAACTGCACTTGATATAGTAACCCAGCATCATGATACACACGCACCATTTTACCATTCATATCTCCCACAGCTGCAAAACGTCCCTCTTGTATTACAGAAGGTGCACTCATATTAAATGTATCATTCCATTTTTGGTCACCATAACTGTTATAATATTTTACACCATCTTTTGTACATAATAAAAATGCCTTTTCAAACACCGCAAATCCTGTATTGCTTCCTGCATCTAAAGGCACTTCTGCCACAACAGTATTTTTTGTTGTTTCTTTTTTATCAGATACCTTTACATTTGTAAACATTTCTTTTATTTTTCCATTGCCATACATCATATCAGCATATAATAAACCACCGCCTATACACAAACACAACAACAACCCAAACACAATTTTTGTTTTTCGTTTCATATGTTGTTTTTTGTTTTTCGGCTCATCCATGGATACATCACCTCCTGTCATTTTCTCGGTTCATCATACTACATTTTATACCCTTTTGCAAATTCCCTTTTAGAAACAAATTTTTCAAAAAAAAGAAGAATATTCTGAAAAATCAAAATATTCCCCTTTCTTTTTTTATTATTTTATAAATCTGGAAACAGATAACAATATAATGGCTTTGTTTGTTCTAATAACGCCATAAAATTCTCTGCAATCTGAAAGCAGTCTTCACTTTCCCAACACATATTACCTGCTGCAACCATATATATAAAAGATGTTTGTCCTCGCATATCAAACAGAAAAAAATTCCCATATCCGTCCATCGCAAATGGCAATGCATAAGGCATATACGTTTCAAATAAATATATTTCATAAAAATCACATATTTCATTTACGGAAAACATTTGATATTCTCGTTCTCCACGCAAAAATTCACCACCATTGCTTTCCAACAAAAAATTTTTATAGGACGTATCCAATGTGGTAAATGGAAAATTCCTTTCTTCCAACCATTTACACAACCCGCAAAAATCCTGCTCTGTTGCTGGTGTATTTTGAAATATAATTTGGTCAAACTGTTCAATCATTGGATACCCTCCTATAAATATCAAACAATACCACAGAATACCTTAAAACTGTTCCATTTCGTCTAGCAATGTTTCAAAAACTTTCATTGCATTTTCAATCGCTTCTGTTTTTGACATATCCACACCAGCACCTTTGAGCAAATCAATCGAATATTCACTGTCACCTTTGGATAAGAAATCCAAATACGCTTTTATTACTGGTTCACCTTCTTGCAATATTTTTCTGGACAATGCAATCGCCGTACTATACCCTGTTGCATATTGGTACACATAAAATGCGTTATAAAAATGTGGAATTCTTGCCCATTCTATATCAATTTGCGTATCAATCACAATATCATCACCAAAATACAAACGATTCAAGTCATGATATATCTTGTTCAACACTTCCCATGTCAACGGCTCACCATTTTGTATCATTTCATGTGTCATTTTTTCAAACTCTGCAAACATCGTTTGACGGAACAATGTACCACGGAATTGTTCCAAGAAATAATTCACCAAATATTTTTTCATATTTTTATCTTCTGTTGTTTTCAAAAGATATTCCATCAACAACGCCTCATTGCAGGTAGAAGCTACTTCTGCCACAAATATTTTATGCCCACTGTATAAATATGGCTGTTTTTCCCAAGTAAACCAGCTATGCAATGCATGTCCCATTTCATGTGCCAATGTAAACATACTGTTTACCGTATCATTATGATTGAGCAACACAAACGGGTGTACGCCATAACTGCCCCAAGAATATGCACCGCCTCTTTTGCCTTCATTTTCGTAAACGTCAATCCAGCCACTTTCCATACCATGTTCCAAAGCTTTGGCATAATCTTCGCCCAATACTGCCAACGCTTTTTTCACAGTTTCTTTTGCTTGTGCAAAAGAAATTTTGTCTTGTACATCTTCCACCAATGGTGCATACAAATCATACATATGCACTTCATCTAAATGCAGTATTTTTTTCCGCAGTGCCACATAGCGATGCAACAATGGCAAATGTTTATGCACCGTTTCAATTAAATTATCATACACCGATACTGGTATATTGTCATCAGCTAATGCCATTTCCAGTGCAGAACCATATTTTTTTGCTTGTGCAAAAAACACATCGCTTTTCACAGAAGCTGCATATGTTGCTGCAAGCATATTTTTCTGTTTTTCATATGCTGCATATAGTGTTTCAAATGCTTCTTTTCTCACACGTCTGTCAGCACTTTCCAAAAACGTGATATATCTTCCTTTTGTCAATACCACACTATCCCCATCTGCATCTGTAATATTTCCAAAACGCATATCCGCATCATTGCACATGGTAAATATATTTTGTGGTGCTGCCCCCAGTTCTGCTGCTTTTGCTAAAATATTTTCTTCCGCAGGAGAAAGTGTATGTGCTTTTTGACGCAATATATTTTCAAAGAAATGCGCATACATTGCAAAATCTTCTGCACGTTCCATACGGAAATCTGCCAACACATCATCTGGAATGGCAAGTATTGCAGGCACCAAAAATGAAACAGCTGCTGAATACTGCACCAACAAAGATTCTGCTCTGGATGCCAAACCTTGATAATACGCATTGGCACTATCTTCATGCATACGCATATTTGCATAGGTATATAGCTGGTCTAATTGCAAAGAAATATCTGCATTTGTTTCCAAACACGCCAAAAGTGTTGCTGCACATTCTCCCAAATGTGACGCATATGCAGAAAGTTCTGGCAATGCTGCCGAAACCTGTGCATAAACTTTTTCCCAATCACTGTCATTGGCATAATAATCTTCTATATGCCAACGATTTTTTGCTTCTACTTCACTTCTTTTTGGTAGTGTATGTTTCAAATGTACCCTTCCTTTCATTTTGAAAATACAAAATTTTTACCATATCATCTTTTGCAAAAAAACAAAATGGTATGCGGTTTTTTGTTTAGTATACCACGTTTCTGCTTGTGGTAAAAGGAAATTCCCATAAAATTCACATTTTATGTCATTTATTTTTATTCTTATGACTTTTTTCCATCATTTTATAGTTTCATGATAAATATATCCCATACTCTGCGAAAAAAAATCATTATGTTCTTGCTGAAACTGCAAGTTCATAGTATGATGATATACGAGGTGAATATGCATGAAAGATTGCTTAAAAGTATTGATTGTTGCTTCCGAATCGGCACCTTTTGTCAAAAGTGGCGGTTTGGGAGATGTTGTTGGTTCTTTGCCACAGGCACTACGTGCACAGGGTGTAGATGTCCGTGTGGTAATACCAAGACATCTTTCTATCAAAGATAGCACCATGTATGATGTAGAATATTTGGGTGAATTTCCTGTGCATTTGGCTTGGAGAACACAACAAGCAAAAATATTAGTAAAACCAGGTGACGTTCCTGTTTATTTTATAGAAAACGATTTTTATTTTGGACGTGGTGAGCTATATGGTTATGGTGATGACAATGAACGTTTTGCATTTTTTGGTAAAGCCGTTTTAGATATGATGGCAATGCTTGATTTTTACCCAGATGTATTGCATTGCAACGATTGGCAAACGGGGCCAGTTTGTCTATATCTCAAAGAAGTTTACCGTAAAATGATATATTATTCTCATATCAAAACATTATTTACCATACACAATTTGCAATATCAAGGCAACTTTGACAAAAGTACTATGGAACTATTGGGTGTTCCTTATTATTGTTATGAAAATGGGAATGTAGAATTTTATCGCAATGTCAGCTACATGAAAATGGGCTTAATTTATGCAGACAAAATTAGTACCGTCAGTGAAACATATGCAAAAGAAATACAAAACTGGCAATATGGCTATGGTATGGACGGTATTTTGAGAAGTCGCAACAACGATTTATCTGGCATTATCAATGGCATTGACTATGATACACATAATCCTGCCACAGACAATCGTATCCCCGTACAATATGATGCTGCACATCTGGAAGGCAAAGCAGAAAACAAACGTCTATTAAAAGAACGTCTTGGCTTAGAAAATCGAGATGTTCCTTTGATTGCCATGATTACACGTTTGGCAGACCAAAAAGGCGTAGACATTCTTTCTTATGTATTTGATGCTTTGCTGGAAAGAGATGTCCAATTTGTATTGCTTGGCACAGGGGAAAACCGTTTTGAATATCTGTTCCGCACATACCAAGACCGCTATCGTGGCAAAGTCAGTGCAAATTTATTTTTTGACGAAGCATTGGCACAACAAATTTATGCAGGTGCGGATATGTTTTTGATGCCTTCTTTATTTGAGCCTTGCGGTTTGGGGCAAATGTTCAGCCTGCGTTATGGAACAATACCCATTGCCAGAAAAACAGGTGGTCTTGCAGACACCATCACACATTACAACGAACAAACACAAAAAGGCAATGGCTTTTTGTTTGAAACATATGACAGCAATGGTTTATTGTGGGCAGTCGACCAAGCACTATCCGTATATCGCAAAGGAAAAGAAGCATGGACACCCGTTGTACAAAATGCCATGGCTTGTAACTATTCTTGGACAAATTCCGCTCATAAATATATTACATTATACGAAAGTCTGAAAAACCAGAAAAACATTTTTTAATCAAATCACATAAAACATAAAAAAAGACACCAAAATCACTTTGGTGTCTTTTTCATGCGGATGACAGGACTTGAACCTGCACGGTTGCCCGCCAGAACCTAAATCTGGTGCGTCTGCCAATTCCGCCACATCCGCTTAAAATGAAAGAGAGTAAAAAAACGCTTTTACTCTCTTTTTTTCTGAACCAGGAGGGATTCGAACCCCCGACCCACGGCTTAGAAGGCCGTTGCTCTAT
>JAHHTV010000088.1 GCA_020024395.1 Anaerotignum sp.
CTCTAAAGGGTATCAGATGCGTCCGACATTTTCTGTTGAAAAAATTGGAAAATTGATTGCATTTGTGAAAAGTATCAAACCAGATGTGATTTGTATGGTGGATAACTGCTATGGTGAATTTGTAGAATTGCAGGAGCCGTCTGACGTGGGGGCAGATATGATTGTGGGGTCTTTGATTAAAAATCCAGGTGGCGGCTTAGCACCTGTGGGCGGATATATTTGTGGTACAAAGGCATGCATTGACCGTTGTGCATATCGTTTGAGTGCCCCAGGGCTTGGGCAGGAAGTCGGAGCAAGCTTGGATGTGATGCGTGCATTGTATCAAGGGTTTTTCCTAGCACCGACTGTGGCAGCAGGTGCTTTGAAAGGGGCTGTTTTTGCAGCAAATGTGTATGAAAAATTGGGATTTACTGTCATTCCGAATGGTACAGAAACCAGACATGATATTATACAAGCCGTACAGCTTGGAACACCAGAAAGATTGATTGCTTTTTGTGAGGGGATACAAGCGGCAGCACCTGTGGACAGCTATGTAAAACCTGAGCCTTATGCAATGCCTGGCTATACTTGTGATGTGATTATGGCAGCAGGTGCATTTATACAAGGGTCTTCTATTGAATTGAGTGCTGATGGCCCATTGCGTGAACCATATTCTGTATATTTTCAAGGCGGTTTGACATGGTATCATGCAAAAACGGGTATTTTGATGTCATTGCAAAGAATGTATGAACAAAAATTGATTGATTTGTAATCATGATAAAAACACAGGTATGTATGGTATCTGTGTTTTTTCAAAATGGATATGGCATTGTGATTTTTCGGGCTTTTGTGGTATAATGATTGCAAAATAAAAATGCAACTGATAAACGAAAGAAATGAATAGGAGGCAAGATATGCTGGATTATCGGATTTATACATTTTTGACATTATGCGAAAAAATGAATTATACCAAAACAGCAGAGGTGCTACATATTACACAACCTGCTGTGACACAGCATATTCGATGGCTGGAAGACCAATATCATTGTCGATTGTTTTCGTATCAAGGCAAAGTGTTGCGTTTGACAGAAAAAGGAACAATGCTACAAAATTTTGCACAACAAATGGTTTCAAATGAAATTGGCGTGCGTGCGGCGATGGAACAACAAGAAAAGGCAGAAATTCATTTGCGTATAGGTGCAACAAAAACAATCGGAGATTATATATTGCCTGCGTTGTTGACTGATTTTTTGAAACAAAACAAAAAATATCGTTTGCATTTGGCTGTGGATAATACAGAGCATTTGTTGCAAGAACTGGAACATGGGGCTTTGGATTTGGTGATGCTGGAGGGCTTTTTTGATAAAAGCTGTTATGAATATACATTATATAAAAAAGAACGTTTTGTAGGTGTTTGTGGCAAAGACAGTCAGTGGAAAAATAAAAAAGTCACTCTTTGGGATATACGAAACGAACCGTTGATATTGCGTGAAAAGGGTTCTGGTACGAGAGATATTTTTGAAGAATTGCTCAAAGAACAAAATATTACAATCCATAGTTTTGAGACCATACAGGAAATTAGTAATTTTCGGACAATTAAAAAAATGGTTGCAAAAAATTTGGGGATTACATTTTTGTATGAGCCTGTGGTGCAAGAGGAATTGGAAAATGGCGATTTATGTTTATTGGAATTGGAAGATTTGAATATATACAGAGAATTGAATTATGTGTATATGCAAAATGGGTTGTTTCAAAATGTGTATGAACCGTTTTTGGAATTTGCAGAAAAATGGGAACAGCAACACAAAAAGGGGTGAAAGAATATGGCATATACAATGGAAAGCGATTTATTGAACCAATGGGAAATATGGGAAGATGTATCATGGGATATGATAATAGATGGGTTATTGACATTGGCAAGCTATGAACAGTATACGCCATATGAGGGATATGGATTTGTGATTGTGAAAACAGACAGCCCAAAAGAAAATTGCGTGATGATGCAAACTGCAAAAAATTATGGTGCAAAGGAAATTACACTGGAAGTGCGATATGAATATGAAAATGATTTTCGACAATATGCATGGAATACGATAAATTTTGATGCAGTTTTGCAATATTTTTATGACTTTTTTAGAGGAAAATCGCTGGATGTATCCCAATTTGAGGATATTACAAAGCATTTGCGATAAAGGATAGGTGATATGATGAGCCAAAGAGAAAAATCGGTTTCGCAAAAACAAATAAGCAAATTTTTGAGCTTGGTTTTGCGACATGAACCACAAGCCGCAGGCATTACATTGGACGAGCATGGTTGGGCAAATATTGCTGATTTGATTGCAGGTGTTTCAAAAAAAATGCCCATTGACCGTAATATATTAGAGCAGATTGTGGCAGAGGATAACAAACAAAGATATGCCTTTGATGAGACAAAAACAAAAATTAGAGCAAATCAAGGGCATTCGGTACAGGTGGATGTGGAGTTGCAAGAATATATACCACCCAATCCATTGTATCATGGTACGGCAGTCAGATTTGCACAAGCGATAGAAAAACAAGGGCTTTTGCCACAAAGCCGTTTGTATGTTCATTTGTCAAAAGATAGCGAAACTGCAAAAGAAGTGGGTGCAAGGCATGGAAAACCTTGTATATACGAAATTGATACAAAACGTATGGTGGCAGATGGCTATGTGTTTTATTTGTCGGCAAATGGTGTTTGGCTGACAAAATGTGTGCCACCACAGTATTTTATAAATAAATGAGGGAACAACATGAACGAAAAAGCATTACGTACATTAGAATATGATAAAATGATAGAAAAATTGGCAGGATTTGCTGTTTCGCCAATGGCAAAAGAATTGGCAAGAAAATTGCGTCCGAGTGTGGCAATGTCTGAAATTATATTGCGACAAAAAGAAACAACGGAAGCAACTGCCATGATACTGCGAAAAGGCAATCCGTCTTTTGGCGGTTTTCGGGATATTCGTCCACAGCTGAAACGGGCAGCAATGGGCGGCACATTATCCATACCAGAATTGATGCATGTGGGAGAATTTTTGTATGTGTGTCGCAAAGCAAAAAATTATGCGAAAAATGAAAATAAAGCAGAAGTGTATGAAAGATTGGACGAATATTTTGATTTGTTGACACTACTGCCACAAGTGGAAAATGAAATTACACGTTGTATTATATCAGAAACAGAAGTGGCAGACGATGCAAGTGCAGGATTGAGAAGTATCCGAAAAGAAATTAAAATATCAAATGAAAAAGTCAAAGACCATTTGAATGGCGTGATTGCGTCTTCTGCATATCGCAATATGTTACAGGATTTTGTGATTACCATTCGAAATGATAGATATTGTGTGCCTGTCAAAAGCGAATATCGAAATTCTTTCCCTGGTATGATACATGACCAGTCAAATACGGGCTCGACACTGTTTATGGAACCATTGAGCGTGGTACAGCTGAATAACAAAATTAAAGAATTGCAGGCAAAAGAAAAAGAGGAAATTGAAAAAATATTGATTGCTTTGTCAGAGCTTGTGATTGAAAATGAACCGCAGATTGGGGCAAATTTGGAATTGTTGACACAGCTGGATTTTATATTTGCAAAAGCACAGCTTTCTTTGTCGATGGATGGTACACAGCCGTTGTTTAATACAAAAGGGTATATCCATATTATGAAAGGCAGACATCCGCTTTTGGAGAAAAAAACAGTTGTGCCAACGGATATTTATTTGGGAAAGGATTTTCATACACTGTTGATTACAGGGCCAAATACAGGCGGTAAAACGGTTGCATTGAAAACGTTGGGCTTATTTGCGTTGATGGGGCAGGCTGGATTGCATATCCCCGCAAATGAACATTCACAGCTTGCCGTATTTGATAATGTGTTTGCAGATATTGGGGATGAGCAAAGCATTGAACAAAGCCTGAGTACATTTTCTGCACATATGACAAATATTGTGCAAATATTGGAAAATGTGACAGACCGTTCATTGGTATTGTTTGATGAATTGGGGGCAGGGACAGACCCAACAGAAGGTGCAGCACTGGCAACTGCGATTATACAACATTTGCATGAAAGAAATATACGCACAGCGGTTACCACACATTATAGTGAATTGAAGGTGTATGCATTGTCGACAGAAGGGGTTGAAAATGCTTGCTGTGAATTTGATGTGCAAACATTGCGTCCAACATATCGTTTGTTGATTGGTATTCCTGGCAAAAGTAATGCGTTTGCAATATCTAAGCGGTTGGGACTGCCAGAGTTTATTATAGAGGGTGCAAAAGAGTTTATTTCTCATGATGAGGCAAGATTTGAAGATATTATCACAGATTTGGAAATTAGCAAAAAAAGTGTTGCGTTTGAACAAGAACGTGCAGAGCAGTATCGCAAAGAAGCCGAAAGCCTGAAACAAGAAGTCGAAAATCAAAAAGAAAAAACAAGACAGCAAAAAGAAAAAATATTGCAAAAAGCAAGAGAACAGGCAAAACAAATTTATGCACAGGCAAAAGAAGAAGCAGATAACATCATAAAAGAAATGAACCGTGAGGCAAAACAGAAAAATCAACAAAAAGCACTGGACAGCCGTACAAAATTGAAAGAAAAATTGTCATCGGTGCAAGAGGATTTCTTGAAATCCAAAAAAGTGAAGCCAACACACAAACCGCCTGAAAAATTGCAGGCAGGTGACAGAGTGTATGTGATTTCATTTGACCAAAATGGTGTGGCATTGTCTGCACCTGATAAAAACAAAGAAGTGATGGTGCAAATGGGTATGCTGAAGGCAAAAATTCCTTTGTCAGAATTGATGCTGGATGAAACACCACAGCCAAAAGAACCAAAACAAAGACAACAAAATGTGCGTGCAAAAGTGAGCAAAAGTCAGTTTATTTCTGCTGAAATTGATTGTCGTGGGCAGTTGGTAGATGAGGCGTTGATGAATATTGACAAATATATTGATGATGCGTATTTGTCAGGATTAAAACAAATTGTCATCATACATGGCAAAGGTACAGGGGCATTGCGTGCAGGTGTGCAAAATTATTTGCGTACCAATGCACACGTCAAAAGTTATAGACCTGGGACATTCGGAGAAGGGGAAGCAGGCGTTACCGTTGTGGAATTGAAATAAAAAGGGGGATTTACCCATGCATGAAAAACAAAGAATATTGGTGGTAGATGATGACCAACACATCGCCGAATTGATTTCTCTTTATTTGATGAAAGATGGTTATGACACAAAAGAAGTATATGACGGAAAAGAAGCATTGCATGAAATACAAACGTATCAACCAGATTTGATATTGCTGGATTTGATGCTACCTGGTATGGACGGATATCAAGTATGTGCGGAAGTACGAAAAATCAACAAAGTTCCCATCATTATACTGACTGCAAAGGGCGAAACATTTGACAAGGTTTTGGGTTTGGAGTTGGGGGCAGATGATTATATTGTCAAACCATTTGACCCAAAAGAATTGGTGGCAAGAGTGAAGGCAGTATTACGCCGATATGAAAGCGGTGTACAAAGTGATGATGAAAAAATATTGCATTTTCCAAATTTGGAAATCAATGTTTCCAATTATACAGTCACATATCATGGAAAAACACTGGATTTCCCACCAAAGGAATTTGAATTGCTATATTATCTTGCAGAACATCCCAATCGTGTGTTTACCAGAGAACAGCTTTTAGACCACATTTGGGGATATGAATATGTGGGCGATACCAGAACGGTAGATGTACATGTCAAACGTATTCGTGAAAAAATGAACCAACAAGATGATTGGGGAATTTTGACGGTTTGGAGCGTTGGATATAAATTTGGACAAAAATAAATATACGGCGGGGGGTTTCCTCGCCGTATCTGTAATTTATGACGGATTTTGATTGCTTGTATCGGTTTTGTTGCCGTTTGTTTGTTCTGCCTGTTTCTCTTGTTGTGCCATTTGACGCATACGCATTTTGCGGATATTGGTAATGCGCATCAGACAACAAAATACATACAAAAATAACAGCAGATAATGGAAACTATTCATATTTGACCATGGAATGATAATCAGTAGAAAAATTGCCAGAGCGAATAGCAGAAAATCTGTCAAATTACGTTTTTTCTTTGGGTGATTTTGTTGTTGTGACATAATACCATTACAGGGATTGCCCTGTGCTCCTTTCTCTTTTTTTTTATTATAGCATAATAAGAAAAAAATGTAATCCAGTTTTGATAAAGCAGGTGAAAAAAGAATATGTATAAAAAATCCATTGTAAAAAAACAATTTTTATTGTATATTGGCACGGTTTCTATTTGTGTGCTTTTGTTAGGTGCAATGCTTTCTGTGGTATATACCAAACATTATATGAATGAAACAAAACAAGACTTGATATCACAGGGCGAAAAAGTTTCCAATGCCATTCAAAAAGCGTATCGAACAGGAAATTTGAACAATCTTGCATATGAAATACAAGTATTGGAAGATTATATGGGGGCTGGCGTGCTTTTGGTAAATAAAGAAGGCGTGATTGTGATGGCATCACCAAGTATGGATCACCATTTGCTCGGAAAAGTTTTGGCGTATGAAGAATTGG
>JAHHTV010000089.1 GCA_020024395.1 Anaerotignum sp.
ATATAAACATAGTATGGTATGCCAAACATTTTACATATACAGTTTACTATAATCGCTATTGAGTTGTAAATGAGAACTTATTACCAACATTTTTGATAATTTTCTGTCAACTTTTACAAAAACTTGAAATGCCATATGGGCAAAATGCAAGAACAATGGTAGCAATATTGCTGTTTGGTGTGCCTTATGATACAATTAAAAAACACATGTAATCAAGAAAAAATAAAAAAGGGGGCGATGACATGGATTTATCATTGCAGTTGCAGCAAAAACAAATTCTTTCACAAAGGATGCAGCAATCCGTAGAAATATTGCAAATGAATACATTAGCACTTTCCGAGTATATTCGAGAAGTTTCGGAAGAAAATCCGCTGCTAGACTGGTCAGAAGACCATGTTGCCGAAAAAGAAGAACCCTCTTTGCTGCAAAAATTGGAGTGGCTGCAAGAAGGCGATGAGCAAAACAGGGGCTATTACCAAATGGATATGGAAAATGAAAAAGAAAGAGAAGATTTGCGTTTTGGCAAAAAAGAAGCACAAAATTTAAGGGAATATCTTTTGTTTCAAATTCATATTCTGCCCATAGAAGAAAAAGAAAAGAAAATACTCTGTTTTTTGGCAGAAAGTACAGAAGAAAGTGGGTATTTGGAAACAGACGCTTTGCAAGCTGCAAAAGAAAGATATGGTTTAACATCTTTGCAGGCAGAACAGGTGCTTGCCCATTTGCAGTCATTAGACCCACCCGGGGTAGGGGCAAGAGATTTGAAAGAATGTTTGCAAATACAATTAAGACAAAAAAATGCTTCTGTGGCAGCATTACAAATTGTAGAACAATATTTGCAGGATATTGCAAAAAATCGTATTGCATATATAGCAAAAAAATTGCATATTTCTATGGAACAGATGACACAAGCTTTGGAGGAAATCCGTAACTGTACACCAAAACCAGGAAGTGGATTTGCCACAGACAGACCTGTAGAGTATGTGATACCTGATGTTTTTGTGGAGCGAAAAGGAGAAGAATTATTTGTCAGTGTCAATCAAAATACAGTACCTCGTTTGTTTGTGACACCATCATATCAAAAATTGTTGAAACAAGACCAATCCAAAGAAACAAAAGAGTATATTATGCATAAACTCAAACAGGCAGAATGGGCAGTGCAATGTGTCAACAGACGGGAAAGTACGTTATTAGAAACAACAAGACAAATTGTACTTGCACAAAGAGAATTTTTTCTATATCCAAATGGCACACTCAAACCATTGCGTATGGCAGATATTGCAGAACGGATACAAATGCATGAATCTACGGTTAGTCGTGCAGTCAAAGAAAAATATCTACAATGTGAAAAAGGGGTATTTGCTTTGACGGATTTCTTTTCCAAAGCAATGGCAACAGATGGCACAGAAAGTGTTTCTGCACAATCTGTACAAAACCGTATAGAAGCCATGATTGCACAAGAAGATAAAACACACCCTTACAGTGATAGAGAATTGACAGAACAACTCACTGCCGCAGGTATTCATATTTCTAGAAGAACAGTTGCGAAATATCGAGAGGCATTGGGTATTCCGGGTGCGTTAGGCAGAAAACAATATTAAGGAGTTTTGGTATGACAGCACCCATTTTTGATATTTCTATAAACAAAAAAATAGAAACCCCATTATATCAACAAATTGCAGATGGCATTGCGGCACTGATTGTAGATGGTATGATATGTGCAGATGAAAAGTTGCCGCCGATACGCAAAATGGCAACACATTTTGGCGTGAATGCAGTTACCATTGTCAATGCATATAAATGTTTAGAACAAAAGAAAATGGTGTATTCTCATGTGGGCAGTGGCACATATGTTTCCCCATTGCCCATAGAAAAACTATCATCACCCATTACACGAAAAAACATAGAACAGATACAATGTTTGCCTGTTTGGGAAAATGTCATCAATTTTACAGATACATCATTACCAGATGATTTGTTTCCGGTTGATGAGTTCAAATATGCATTTGATACGGTTTTGGAACGTGAAAAAGGTGGTGCATTTCGTTATACAGATAGTATGGGGTATTTGCCATTACGGGAAACACTTTGCCGTTATTTGGCATCGTTTGGAATCAAAACAAGTGCAGATTTTGTGCAAATTGTAACAGGGGCGCAACAAGGCATAGATATTATTGCAAAGGCACTTTTGCAGTATGGGGATACTGTATTTGTAGAAACACCAACTTTTTATGGTGCGGCAGGTGCATTTTTATCAAAAGGTGCAAAATTGGTGGAAATTCCAATGGAAGTTGATGGTATGGATATGACCACATTGGAAAATCATTTGAAATTGTATCACCCCAAATTTTTATATATGATGGCATATTTTCAGACACCTACGGGTATTTCTTATTCTTTGGAAAAAAAGAGACATTTGCTTTCTCTGGCAGAAAAATATGATATTCACATCATAGAAGAAGATGATTTTTATGATTTTCATTATACAAAAGAAAAACCATTGCCATTAAAAGCATTAGATTATAAAAATCGTGTCATTTATATCAAAAGTTTTTCAAAAGTATTGATGCCTGGGCTGCGTATGGGTTTGATGGTATTGCCGAAAAAAATCAAAACGGCTGTACTGGAAGCAAAATATATGACCGATATTTCCACATCTGGTTTTATACAAAAAGCAATGGAAGAATATTTGGAAATCAACGGCTGGGAAAAGCGTGGCAAGCAAGTGCGAAAATATGGCGGTGAAAAATACCGAAAAGCCATTTCTATGGCAAAAAAATATCTGTTGCCTATGGCGACATACCATGTACCATATGGTGGCGTGAGTTTGTGGGTGGAATTGCCAAAACACATAGATGCAGAAATATTTTGCAATCGTGCTTTGGAAAAAAATGTATTGGTTTCACCAGGCAATCAGTTTTTGATTGGTGTAACAAAAAGCAACCATATTCGGATAAGCTTTGCAGGACTTTCTGATGATAAAATAGAAGTTGGTATGAAGCGATTGGGTGAAGTGTTACAAGGTATGTGATAAAGGAGTATTAAACAATGTATTTTGAAAGTTGGGCAACATTGTCTGTCAAAAATCCGAAAACAAAAACAGGCTGGGATAAACAACGGCTGTATCTATATTTGCTCCAAAGTTGTGAGCAAAAATACACCATACCATTACAAACATATTTTGGGTTATACAAAAAAGATGGTGCTTTGGCAGATATGTTGTTTGAAATTTTGTTTGATGCAGTATATGATGGCTCTGATGCACAAGTTGCTGCAGCATATTATATTTCACAAATGGATAAAGAAATACTGCGACAACGCAAACAAAAATTATTACAGGCACAACAAAATGATGTCGAGTGGAAAAGACCTTTTTTAGATGATGATTTGACATGGTTATAGCAAAAATGTGCTTGACAAAGAAAAATGTGCTGTCTATAATCAAATTATATTATTTTTGTGTGGTATATACCCGCAAAAATTGCATACAGATAAAAGCCAAGAGAAGAAGGAGTACACAACGGGTGGACTTTACAGAGAGAAAATGTTGGTGTGAATTTTTCAGCAGCACATTGTGGAAGCAGTCTTTTCGGGCAGTATTTGCCCAGCTCTTTGACGGAAAAATAGTATGTCAAAGCGTATGTCTGCGTGAAAGACAAAAAAGTGATGTTTTTTGTTTTGGAAAAACATAATGAGGGTGGTACCACGGTGAATAATTCGTCCCTGACTGTTGCAGTCAGGGGCTTTTTTATTATCTGCATGATATTTTTTTAAGGAGGTTTTTTATGAAATATTTAGGAGTAAATGAAATTAGAGAAGCATTTTTGAAATTTTTTGAAAGTAAAGAACATTTGCGTTTGCAAAGTTTCCCTTTGGTACCGCAGAATGATAACAGCTTGTTGTTAATCAATTCTGGTATGGCACCTATGAAAGCATATTTCACAGGACAGGAAATTCCACCAAGTAAACGTGTGACAACTTGCCAAAAATGTATTCGTACAGGTGATATTGAAAATGTGGGGAAAACAGCACGTCATGGTACATTTTTTGAAATGCTGGGTGATTTTTCATTTGGTGATTATTTCAAAAATGAAATTATCCCTTGGTCTTGGGAATTTGTGACAAAAGTATTGGAAATTCCAGAAGACAAGCTGTATGTCACAATTTATGAAGAAGATGACGAAACAGGTAATATTTGGCACGAAAAAGTAGGGTTACCAAGAGAACGTATTGTAAAATTGGGCAAAGCCGATAATTTCTGGGAGCATGGCACAGGCCCTTGCGGCCCTTGTACAGAAATTTATTTTGACCGTGGAGAAGCATATGGCTGTGATAGCCCAACTTGCGGCGTTGGTTGTGATTGTGATAGATACATGGAATTTTGGAATTTGGTATTGACACAATTCAATGCAAATGAAGATGGCACATATACAGAATTGGCACAAAAAAATGTGGATACTGGTATGGGCTTGGAACGTATGGCAACCATTATGCAAGGGGTAGACTCTATTTTTGACGTAGATACTATCAAAGCCATTCGTGATGCTGTTTGTCAAAAAGCAGGTGTACAATATGGCACAGACGCCAAAATTGACGTTTCTGTGCGTGTCATTACAGACCATATCCGTTCTGTTACCATGATGACAGCAGATGGTGTATTGCCCTCTAATGAAGGCCGTGGCTATGTATTGCGTCGTTTGTTGCGCCGTGCAGCACGTCATGGAAAATTGTTGGGTATTGAAGGTGAATTTTTGGCAGAATTGTCAAAATCCGTGATTGCTTGCAGTGGGGAAGCATATCCAGAATTGGTTTCTAAAAAAGACCATATTTTCAAAATTTTGTCCATTGAAGAAAACAGCTTTTATAAAACCATTGACAAAGGTATGGAAATACTAAAAGCAGATATGGAAGAAATGAAAGCAGCAGGCGTAAAAGTGATGTCTGGTGAAAAATCATTCCGTTTGTATGACACATATGGTTTCCCTGTGGATTTGACAAAAGAAATATTGGCAGAAGAAAACATGGAAATTGATGAAAATGCTTTTGCTGAAGAAATGAAACAGCAAAAAGAACGTGCAAGAGCGGCAAGAGCAAAATCCAATTATATGGGGGCAGCTGCAACCGTATACAATGATTTATCTGTCGATTTGGAAACAGCTTTTGCAGGCTATGATGTATTTGAAATATGCGACGCAAAAGTAGTTGCGTTAGTAGCAAATGATAAAATTGCACAAGTGGCACATACAGGTGATAGTGTTGCTGTATTTTTGGATAAAACACCTTTCTATGCAGAAAGCGGCGGTCAGGTAGGCGATAAAGGTACTATCAAAACAGATACAGGCGTGATAGAAGTGACAGATTGTATCAAAGTCATTGGTGGCAAAATTGCACATATTGGTGAGGTAACAGAAGGTAGTTTGGAAATGGGAGCAACGGTTTGTGCAGCGATTGACAAAGGTTTGCGTATGGCTTCTGCAAGAAACCACACAGCAACACATTTGTTGCATAAAGCATTGCGTACTGTATTGGGTAGCCATGTAGAACAGGCTGGTTCTTATGTAAGTGCAGAACGTTTGCGTTTTGACTTTACCCATTTTGCAGCGTTGACAACAGAAGAAGTACAACAAGTAGAAAAATTGGTCAATGACGCTATTTTTGCAAGTTATGAAGTCTTTGCAGAAGAAATGTCTATGAATGCAGCAAGAGAAAAAGGTGCTATGGCACTTTTTGGTGAAAAATACGGTGATGTTGTGCGTGTGGTTGACATGGGCGGTTACAGTATTGAGCTTTGTGGCGGCGCTCATTTGGCAAATACTGCACAAGTTGGTTCTTTCAAAATATTATCCGAAAATGGTGTTGCAGCAGGTGTCAGACGTATAGAAGCATTGACAGGTGCAGAAGCACTGAAATATTATCAAGCACAAGAAGCAGAAATCAAAGAAATGTGCAAATTGGTAAAAGCAACACCTGATAAATTGTTGGCACGATTGGAACAGATTTTAGCAGAACAAAAAGAAACTGCAAAAGAGTTGGAAAAATTGAAAGCAAAAATGGCAGGCGGTGCAGCCGATGAAATTTTGAATACAAAAATAGAAATCAATGGCGTGACAGTGCTGGCAGCTGAAATCAAAGATATAGACGGTAATGGTTTGCGTACATTGGGTGACCAATTAAAACAAAAAATGGCTAGTGGTGTCATTGTATTGGCAAGCGGCAAAGATGGTAAAGTCAATTTGATGGCTATGGCAACAGATGATGTTGTCAAAAAAGGTGCACATGCTGGTAATATCATAAAAGCAGCAGCAACAGTTTGTGGTGGCGGCGGCGGTGGTCGTCCGAATATGGCACAAGCAGGCGGCAAAGATGCAACAAAAATTGCAGATGCATTGCAAAAAGCAAAAGAAGTCATTACAGAACAAATTGGATAAACCATAAAAATAATAGAGAGGTATATTTTGTATATGCCTCTCTATTTTTTATACGAAAAAAAATACCTCTGTATGATAC
>JAHHTV010000009.1 GCA_020024395.1 Anaerotignum sp.
CAAAAGGAGTGATATATTTGGAACCAACTTTTGTAAAACATACATTTGCCCCCATATATGATAAAAACAGTCGTTTATTGATATTAGGTACATTACCATCTGTCAAATCCAGAGAAACCGATTTTTATTATGGACACCCACAAAATCGTTTTTGGAAAGTACTTTCTCATATTTGTAAAGTACCCATACCACAAACCAAACAACAAAAAATAGATTTTTTATTGCAACAGCATATTGCCCTTTATGATGTTGTGTATTGTTGCACCATTATTGGCAGCAGTGACAGCAGCATCAAAGATGTCACACCAGTCAATTTACAGCCCATATTGCAAACCACAGGCAATATTCCCATATTTGCAAATGGAGCCACAGCCGAAAAATTATACAAAAAATATTTGTATCCTATTACAAAACACCCCATTGTCAAATTACCATCCACAAGCCCTGCCAATGCCGCATGGCATTTTACAGATTTGGTCACCTACTGGGGCGATGCATTAAAAATCTTACAAGAACAGTAGGAATTTTTCAAAAATCTATTGACAGCATATATAGAAACTGTTACAATAAACAAAATTGCATATATTCTTATCAAGAGTGGTTGAGGGACAGGGCCCTATGACACCCAGCAACCGGCGTTTACGCATCGGTGCTAATTCCCCCGCATTTTTTGCGGAAGATGAGTTTGAAAACAGAAAAGCCCTGCGGCTTTTTTTTTATGCAATATTGCGGAAAAAATGAAAATGATACTAAGGAGGCTATTATTTTATGAGCAGAAGATTATTCACATCTGAGTCCGTAACAGAAGGACATCCCGATAAAATTTGTGACCAAATTTCAGATGCAATATTAGATACCATATTAGCAAAAGACCCAAAAGCAAGAGTTGCGTGTGAAACCGCAACCACAACTGGTGTCATATTCGTAATGGGCGAAATCACAACAAGCACCTATGTAGATGTAGAAACCATCGTTAGAGATACACTCAACCAAATTGGCTACAACAGAGCAAAATATGGTTTTGACTGCGAAACATGCTCTGTTATCACATCTATTCATGGACAATCTCCTGATATTGCAATGGGTGTAGACAAAGCACTCGAAAACAAAACAGGGGAAGATGACAGCGAATTTGACACAGGCGCAGGTGACCAAGGTATGATGTTTGGTTTTGCTTGTGATGAAACAGAAGAATTGATGCCATTGCCTATTTCTTTGGCACACAAATTGACAAAACGGTTGGCAGAAGTACGCAAAAACGGTACATTACCTTATTTGCGTCCTGATGGCAAAGCACAAGTAACTGTGGAATACATTGACGATAAACCTGCAAGAATTGATACTGTTGTTGTTTCCACACAACATGACCCTGACACCACACAAGAACAAATTCGCAAAGATGTTATTGAACAAGTGGTACAAAAAGTCATTGCACCTGAATTGTTGGACGAAAACACAAAATATTACATCAACCCTACTGGTCGTTTTGTCATTGGTGGCCCACAGGGCGATAGTGGTTTGACTGGTAGAAAAATCATCGTTGATACATATGGTGGTTATGCTGCACATGGCGGCGGTGCATTCAGTGGCAAAGACCCCACAAAAGTAGACCGTTCTGCTTGCTATGCTGCAAGATATGTTGCAAAAAATATTGTAGCAAGTGGCGTTGCCAAAAAATGTGAAGTACAGCTTGCATATGCCATCGGCGTTGCAAAACCTGTTTCCATATTGGTAAACACATATGGCACAGGCAAAATTTCTGATGAAGAAATCACTGCATTGGTACAGAAAAACTTTGACTTGCGTCCTGCGGCAATCATCAAAAACTTCGATTTGACAAGACCTATTTATAAACAAGTAGCAGCTTACGGTCATTTTGGTAGAACAGATTTGGATTTGCCTTGGGAAAAAACAGACAAAGTAGACATATTCAAACAATAAAACAAAAAGGCAAGCAAAATGCTTGCCTTTTCTTTTATTTATCAGAAATACAACTTGTATTCTTTTTTCTTTCCCATACATACACAATCGTAGATACCAATGCAAGCACAATCATTTGAAATGCTATATTGGATAATGTAAAGTAATATGTAATGGACACTTCTCCAAACTCTATCAAATATCTGCAAAGCAATCCACATATTATCAAAACACAGTTCAAAATCCCCACAAGCACCATAGACCATTTTTCAAAAATAACCGCTTCTAATGAACCAATAGACTTATGAAATACAACTGCCATAACAATGATTATCAAACGCATGAGTATTTCCATATCTGGACTATCAGGATTAAAATTGACAATCGGAAAAAAGCCACCATTTACAAGAATAGAAAACATAAACATACTTAGTATCATCACTTTTTTATGATTTTTACATTTTTCTTTGTATCCCATATCGCATCATAGCCCTTTTCCTATTGCATTTGTATGCATAGATTCTATTTTATGCCTTTTCATATACATTGATATTATCAATCGGTATTTTTTGTTTTTCTCTGCCATACAACACCACATCTTTTGCATCTTTTGGTAACACCAAAGCAAACGGCTTCCATGCATCCACAGGTATGATTGTGGTATGTCCTGCTTGATTTGTCACATACATTTCTTTTGCTTGTTCTTTATTCATGGAAAACAACACCATACCCTTTTCTTGAAATGCATATCCCTCAACACCATCTGCTATATATGTAGAGCTATCGCTTTTTATCAGTTGATAACCGCCTTTGAAACCACCATTTTGCATATACAACAAAAATCTATGTTCTTGCGTATTTTCATCATAAAATAGTAATGCCCCCATACGTTCATCAATTTGTTTTGCACATTTCCAATTTTCTCCAATCTGATATGCATTTCTTGCATTTTCTTCCAAATCTCCCTTTATCACATCATCATCTTTGCTAAAAAATGAAACTGCACACACCAATAAACCAATACAAAGCATACGCATAACCAATGGATTTCTTTTTCGTTTTTTCATATACTGACACCCTTTTCTTACATTTTTTTTTATAATATTTCAAAAAACTTTAATAAAATTGAAAAACTCTTTTTCTGAAATTATGATATGATATTTATACAAAAAAAACAATATACAGGAGGTTTTGCCCATGATTTTTTATTTTTCTGGTAGCGGGAACTCCTATGCTGCCGCAAAAAAAATTGCTGATGCTACAAATGATACATTAGTCAACATTGCTGATGCAGTATATCATAAAAAATTTGCTTATACACTACAAGAAGGGGAAAAGCTTGGTTTTGTATTTCCTGTCTATGCATGGGCTACCCCGAAAATTGTAGAACAATTCATACAATCTTTGGAATTATATCATGAGCAACAAACATATATTTATGCAGTCTGTACTTGTGGGCAATCCATTGGCGAAACCATGTCACAATTAGATACCTTATTACAATCAAAAGGATACAAACTTTGTAGTGGTTTTTCCGTTGTGATGCCCGACAATTATGCAGTATTATTCAAAGCACCTTCTTTACAGCAACAACAACGCATACTTTCACAAGCAGATACTGTCATTGGCTGGGTCATTCGTTCTATATTATTGGAACGCCGCAACTTTTACCGTATCACAAAGGGAAAACACAGCCGTTTGTTGAGCCATGTGGTAAATCCATTGTTTTTACGATTTGCCACAAAAACAAAACATTTCTATGCCACAAAAAATTGTATTGGTTGTGGTCTTTGCGAAAAAGTTTGTAATGCACATTGTATTGAAATGCATGGCAATACTCCCTCTTGGAAATATCCAAAATGCCATATGTGCATGGCTTGTTTACAGCACTGCCCAACATCTGCCATACAATATGGCAAAAAAACAATCAAAAAAGGGCGTTATTTACACCCCATATACCAAAAACACAAGGAGGGTTAACCATGAGAAAATCTGTCGCTTTCATTTTAGCATTTCTAACCATATTTGGTACAAATAGTATGGCAAATGCTGCATTACAACAAAACAAATCTGATGCATTTCAAAAAAGCAGCACTGCCTATTTTGAAACATTTGCACCAAATCAAACATATGGTACACCAACAACAAATATTGTATATGATACACCTTTTTCATACGCATTACAATATCCACAAACACAGCAACCCATTGCAAATAAAAGAATTACACAAACCATTTCCAAAATCAAAACCGATTTTGAAAAAAAATATACGACATTAGCAAAACAAATTGCAAACAAAAAAACCGTACATAAAGAAACTGCCACACTCCTTGTTGGATATGAAAGCCATGTCAATACAGATGGTATTGCAACGGTTGCTTTCCAGCAAACAGAACAGGTTGTCAATCAAATTGCATCACCCACCACATGGCACACCATATCATTTGATACTGCAAACGGAAATAACATCACTGCCGCTGACATTTTCCGCAATAATTATAGAGAAAAGGCTTCTGCATATGCCATAAAATATTTTGAACAAAACAAAACATATGCACCTGCATTATTTGGGGATTATCGTACCGCTTTGGCGGCTAACAGTGATATATACAACCGTTTTGCACTCAAAAAAGACAGCGTGATATTTTATATCAATAAATACGAAATATTGCCAGCAGAATTTGGTGCCATTCGTTTGGAAATTCCAAAATCAGAATTATATGGTACATTTTTGACAGACCCCATTGTCATACCTGCACAAAAGCTGACACCAGCAAAAGTCGTTAAAAAAGCAGAATTGATACAAGACATTGCAACAAAAAACAAACCAGAAACTTCTACCCGTGTCATAGACCCCAAAAAACCTATGGTTGCATTGACATTTGATGATGGGCCTTCTCCCAAAGCAACCAATGCCATATTAGACACTTTAGAACAATATGGTGTTGTTGCCACATTTTTTGATGTTGGATATCGTGTAGAACAATATCCTGATGTTGTCAAAAGAGAAGCCACTCTTGGAAATGAAGTTGCAAGTCACTCTTATGATCACAAAAATTTTGCAAAACTGACACCACAACAAATACAAGAAGATGTCAAAAAAGTGAATGCCGCATTCCAAAAAGCAGGCGTTTCCCCCACATTGTTCCGTCCACCTTATGGCAGTACAAACAGCACCGTTTCCAAAAATATGCCACTCCCCATTGTGACATGGTCTGTGGATACTTTGGACTGGAAAACCAGAAACACACAAAGCATACTTCAAGAAATTGAAAAAGAAGGCAATCTTGACGGAAAAGTAATACTCATGCATGGTATTTATGATACCACTGCAGATGCCGTAGCAAAATTAGTTCCTGAATTATTGGAACAAGGCTATCAGATTGTAACCGTATCAGAATTGCTGCAATATCGCCATCAGGAAACACCCGTTGCTGGAAAATTATACGGCTTTTCCTATTTTCAATAATATAAAAAAGGGGAATTCTTGATTTTCAAGAATTTCCCTTTTTCATTGCTCTACATTTTGTAATGCACGTTGATGTTCTTTTTTCATACAAGCAAACGTTTCTTCACTGATGATATGTTCCATACGACAAGCATCTTCTAAAGCAGTTTCTTTGGAAACGCCAATACGCATCAAAGATGCAGCTATCACACAATGCCGTTCATAAGTGGACTCTGCAACTTTTTTTCCTGCCTCTGTCAAAACAATACGGCTTTTGTCCTCAACAACAATATAGCCTTCTGCCCTCAATTTTTTCATGGCATTGCTTACGCTGGGTTTGCTAAAACCAAGTTCTGTTGCAATGTCAACTGCACGCACATAACCTGTTTTTCGTTGCAGTAATAATATGGTTTCCAAATAATTTTCCATAGACTCTCTTATTTTCATAACAACATTCCCCTTTGGCTTTTCCAAATTATCTTTATTGTATATATTAGCATACCATTTTTTTGTTTTCAAGTATACAATCATAAAAGAACATTTGTATTTGTATTTCCTTTTTCTATATATTGAAAATTATCTAAAAATATTGCATGATATATTTATATACTTCTATATTTTGTTAGTATACCTTTCATCTCGTTATTGTTATTGTCATTGTCCATCCTTACATAAAATCCCCAAAATTTCATTTTTATGTAACGACAATGACATCCCGAAAGGCAACAGCTTTTCCCCTATAAGCTGTTGTCTTTTTTCTGTACTTCTTGTATGCTTAAAAAAAGGAGGTTTTCAAAATGCCATGGAGCACAGAAACATATCAACAATTTCTTACAGTCCTTTTACAATCCGCAGATATCCCATACAAACAATTCAATGAAAAATTGCTTGCTTGCACATTACCCTCTATTGGTTTGCGATTGCCTTTTTTACGCAAAACAGCTAAACAAATCAGCAAACAGGACGCTTTTGGCTTTCTTTCTGTCTGTGGCACGACATATCATGAAGAACGCATATTATATGCACTTGTTTCTGCTACGCTTCCTTATACCGATTTTTTGCCTCATAGCAACCATATTGCCGAGCATCTTGTAGAAAACTGGGCAATATGTGATACATTTTGCAATTCCATTGCCAAAACCATACATGCACACAAACAAAATTACTTTGCACACATTATGCAATACCTAAATTCCCAAAATCCGTGGGCAGTGCGTACAGGACTCATTATCATGCTTTCCAATTATTTAGACAAAGCGTATATCACGCAAGTGCTTTCTCGTACTTGTTCCATCACATCTGATTTTTATTATGTACAAATGGCTCAAGCATGGCTTTTGGCAACTGCATGGGCAAAATTCCCCACCGAAACCAATGCACAAATACAACAATCCACATTATCCATAGATGTACTACAAAAATTTGTACAAAAAGCAAGAGAATCTGCACGAGTTCCGAAAGAAGATAAAGAAAACCTCAAAGCATTTTTGTTGCACAAAAAACAACAACAATGATTGCCGCATTATGTATGTGGTTGTACATCGTCCCAATCTGTAATGCCATATGCTTGCACCAACCAATTCAATGCATAATGCCATTCATATACCACTTCGCCATTTAATTGTGGCAACTCTTTTTGATGGATGCGTGCATCTACACAAGCCCAGTCATACCGAAATACCAAATCTTGCATTTGCAATATTTCTTCTGTACTGCGACGCTCTGCCAAATTCATCAAACTTTCAAAATCATTGTTCCATAAAATATGACCAATTTCTGCAGCATCACAAATTTCCGTAGGCTCTTGAAAATCCAATAATGACAACGCCCAACAAAGCACCATGCAACATTCATATCGCCAGCCGAATTTTGCATGTTGTTCTTGTTTTGGTTGTTGTATATATGCCTTTTCCTCATCAGAAAGAAAATCGTATATCTGATATTTTTGCTGCAATGTTGCAATCATATCTTCTCTTTTTTGTTCTACATCTTCCATGTCATAGCTATATACTTCTGCCACCACACAACATGCAAACATTGCTGCCAAACGATGAATAATATCTGTTTTTTCCCACACACAACATTCTTTTTCATAAACACATGCTTTTAAGTGTTCGATATAGGGAATGTTTTGTTGTTTCAATTTTTCAATATTTTTTTCTATCCTTATATCATCTTGCTCTGTTTTCTCTACATCTCTTTCCAAAATACTATTGCTTGCTTTTGGTGAAAATTTTGTAAAATCGGTTTTTCCATCTATGGAAATCAACAATTTTCCGCTTGCATCATATAAATACATATTCGGATACAACACAAATGCTGTCAAATCCTCTGCCAATCCATATATACTTTGCATAATATAGTCTGTCCGCTCTTGATTATCATCAACTGTAAAACCTATTCCCACAATACAACAAAACAATGAAATTTGCTGCAATGCTGCTTTTTTCACTATTTCATTTTCCAACGGTGCTTGTGCAAAATACTGCACCATACCCCTTGCTTGTGCTGTCACTTCTGCTGGCTTATCCATGATATGTATCTCAATTTCTGTATCATCCTGCAATACCAAACAAAAATCTTTTTCTGTCAGTTGTTTTGTTTTTTTACAAACCGATGCAAACCATTTTTCTGCCAAAAATTTTACATCTGAACCATCTTTTCGACAGGCATATAATGTTACATTTGCATTTAACATATCATTTTTTTGTTGTTTTTGTTTTTTACCAAACAATCCCATAAACTACACCCTTTCTTTTTGTTTTTCTTCATCATACCATATATTGTATTTTTTATCCAACATTACCAAAACATATATTTCCGAAAAAAAACTTGCCTATTTTCATAACCTTTGATATGATACAACAAGTTCAATCATACCATATGAATGGGAGGAACAATCATGTATATTGGTAACGTAAAATTAGACAACCCCATTTTTTTGGCACCCGTGGCAGGTGTCACAGACTTACCGTTTCGTATGCTCTGTAAAGAAATGGGTTGTGGTTTGGTATATTCTGAAATGGTCAGTGCTAAAGGTATTTTATACGATAACAAAAACACAACAGAATTATTACAAGTAGAACAAGCAGAACGCCCAACTGCCATACAGCTTTTTGGCTCTGACCCCAAAATATTGGGTGAAATGGCAAAAAAAATAGAACACTATCCATTTGATATCATTGATGTCAATATGGGTTGTCCTGCACCAAAAATCGTCAAAAATGGCGAAGGCAGTGCCATCACAAAAACGCCACATTTGGTTGGCGAAATTGTAAAATCTCTTGTTGAAAGCCAAAGCAAACCTGTCACTGTAAAATTTCGCAAAGGTTTTGATGATGACCATATCAACGCCTTAGAAATTGCAAAAATTGCAGAAGCAAATGGTGCTGCTGCGGTTGCCATACATGGACGTACAAGAGAGCAATATTATAGTGGAAAAGCCGATTGGGACATCATACGGCAAATCAAAGAAACCGTTTCTATTCCTGTCATTGGCAATGGTGATGTTTTTACGCCACAAGATGCCAAAGCATTATTTGACCAAACAGGTTGTGATGCCATTATGGTTGGCAGAGGTGCACAAGGCAATCCTTGGCTGTTTCGTCGCATTTTGCATTATTTGGAACATGGAGAACTATTACCGGAACCCGATGCCAAAGAAAAAGTAGAAAAAGCATTGCGTCATGCTCGTATGCTCATTGATTACAAAGGTGCATATATTGGTGTGAGAGAAATGCGTAAACATATGGCATGGTATATGAAAGGCTTGGCAGGTGCTTCTGAACTGCGTGGCAAAATGAACACCTTAAACAGCTATGAAGAAATGGAAAAACTACTTACCGATTATTTGAAACAGTATGCATAAAAAAATATCACAAACAAAAAACAAACCTCTAAACATTTTATTTGTTTAGAGGTTTTTATCATATTTGATTATTTTGTTTCAATATCTACCACTTCATAGCCAGCATCTGTCACTGCTTGCACCAATGTTTCATCACTCAATTCTTTGGATAATGTCACAGTTGCAGATTTATCATCCAAGCTAACAACTGCTTGCACACCATCCATATCGTTCAACGCTTTTTCCACTCTGCCTGTGCAATGGTTACACATCATACCTTCAATTTTTAATACTTTTTTCATTTTTGTTTCCTCCTTTGGTATTTCTTGTTGTGTTGTTGTTTGTGTTATATTTTTTGTTTCATACTGTACCAATTTGGGGCGGAACAATTTCAATCGCAATGCATTCCCTACCACAAAAGCAGAGCTAAAACTCATCGCTGCCGCTGCAAACATAGGATTTAATTTCCAACCCAAAACGTTGAAAAATACACCTGCTGCCAATGGAATACCACACGCATTATAGAAAAATGCCCAAAACAGATTTTCTTTGATATTGCGTATGGTTGCATGACTTAATTCTATGGCAGTTACCGCATCTTGTAAATCACTTTTCATCAATACAATATCTGCGGACTCCATTGCAACGTCTGTACCTGCACCAATGGCAACCCCAACATCTGCACGCATCAGTGCAGGGGCATCATTGATACCATCCCCAATCATTGCCACTTTTTTACCACTTTCTTGCAAACGGCGTACTTCTTGTTCTTTATCCTGTGGCAATACTTCTGCAATCACTTGTATATTCAATTCATCTGCAATGGCTTGTGCTGTACGACGGTTATCCCCTGTCAACATGACGACATCAATCCCCATGCGATGAAATGCATCTACCGCTTGTTTGCTCGTTGGTTTTAATGTATCAGCCAAAGCCAGCAATCCCAACAATTTATCATCTTCTGCAAAAAATAGTGGTGTTTTGCCTTGATTTGCCAGTTGCATTGCTGTTTCTTCCAAATCACCCACAGCAATCTGATTTTCTTGCATCATTTTCAAATTTCCTGCAAAAATGCGTTTTCCTTCTACATCAGCAGTCACACCTTGTCCAGCGGTTGCTTGTAAGTTTTCTGCTTTTTCATATACAATTTCTTTTTCTTTTGCATACTGCACCACTGCTACTGCCAATGGATGTTCAGATAACGCTTCCACTGCTGCTGCTTGTTTTAATAAACGATTTCTCAAAATACCTTTTGCCAATACCACATCTGTCACAACTGGTTTGCCTTCTGTCAATGTTCCTGTTTTATCCAATACCACAGCATTGACTTGATGTGCAATTTCCAAACTTTCCGCAGATTTTACCAAAATACCATATTCTGCACCTTTTCCTGTACCCACCATAATCGCTGTTGGTGTTGCAAGCCCCAATGCACAAGGGCAAGAAATCACCAATACCGCAATACCAATGGACAATGCAAATGAAAATGGTGCTTTTCCAATGATAAGCCATGCCAACATTGCCAAAAGTGCAATCCCCATAACCACAGGGACAAAAACGCCACTGACTTTATCTGCAAGCTTTGCAATCGGTGCTTTTGATGCACCTGCTTCTTCTACCAATGCAATGATTTGTGACAATGTGGTATCATTTCCAACTTTTGTTGCTTCCATTTGGAAATAACCACTTTTGTTTACCGTTGCACCAATCACCGTATCGCCCACTTGTTTTTCTACTGGAATACTTTCACCTGTAATGGCACTTTCATCTATGGCAGAAAAGCCCTCTATAATTGTGCCATCTACAGGAATACTTTGTCCTGGACGTACTACAACAATATCCCCTTTTTGCACTTGTTCCACAGGAATTTCTGTTTCTACACCATTGCGTATCACATTTGCTTTTTTTGGTGCCAAATCCATCAGTTTTGATATTGCTTCTGATGTTTTACCTTTGGAACGGGTTTCCATATATTTCCCGACTGTGATAAGTGTTAATATCATAGCCGCAGATTCAAAATATAATTCCATACCATAATGATGTGCTGCTTCTATATCACCATGCCCCATATGATATGCCATTGCATAAATTGCAAATAAACTATAAATCACAGAAGCCCCAGACCCTACAGCAATCAATGTATCCATATTCGGAGAACGATGCCATAAGGATTGGAAACCAACTACAAAATATTTTTTATTGATAATTAAAACGGGAATTGTCAGCAATAATTGGGTTAATGCAAACACCAATACATTTTCATTACCCAATAAAAAAGATGGTAACGGTGCGCCCATCATATGCCCCATAGAAATATAGAATAGCGGAATTAAAAAGCAAAAAGAAGCAATCAATCTTGTTTTCATATGTTGCATTTCTTCTGCTGCAACATTGCGTGTTGGTTCTGCTGATGCTGTTTGTCCATGCACAGAAGCCCCATAGCCACCTTTTTGTACCGCTTGTATAATATCTTCTGTTTGCACAGCTGCATCATCATACTCTACGGTCATACTATTTTGCAATAAATTGACATTGACGTTTTCAATGCCGCAAAGCTGCTTGACGCTTTTTTCTACATGTGCAGAGCAGGCTGAGCAAGTCATACCCGTTACGTCAAACTTCTCTTTCATATATGACACCTCCTAAAAGTTAGTTGTGAAAAACTATTTTGTTCAGTTGCATTGTATTATTTTTTTTGCATATTGTCAATGACATAGGTCACATAAAAAACAGTACAAAACAAAACCTCTAAACAATATATTTAGAGGTTTTACAAATTTTTATTCAGGTTTTCCCACTCTTGTCATCAATTCCAACACAGCATCTTTGGTATCTTTTCCATGGAACAATACATCATTGATTGCTTGTGTAATGGGTAAATCCACATGATATTTTTCTGCTAAGTGACAGGCTGCCTGTACAGTATTTACGCCTTCTACAACCATTTTGACTTCGTCCAATGTTTCTTGTAATGATTTTCCTTGTCCCAATAATATCCCCGCTCTGCGGTTTCTGGAATGCATACTGGTACAAGTTACAATCAAATCCCCTACACCAGAAAGTCCCGCAAATGTTTCTGCTTTACCGCCCATTGCAATACCCAAACGCTTCATTTCTGTCATGCCTCTTGTCATCAAAGCTGCTTTTGTATTATCGCCAAATCCAAGACCGTCACTCATACCTGCTGCCAGTGCAATGACATTTTTCAATGCTGCCCCCATTTCCACGCCAATGACATCTGTGTTTGTGTATAAACGAAAACGTGGGTTCATAAATTCCTCTTGCACCATTTTTGCCACAGCTTCGTTTTCGCAAGCAATCAAACAAGTAGTTGGAATTTCTTTTGCCACTTCCTCTGCATGGCTTGGGCCAGACAACACACAAACTTCACATTGTGGCACACATTCTTTGATAACTTCTGACAGTCGCAACAAAGAGCCATCTTCTAACCCCTTTGCTACATTGACCAACACAGTCCCTTTTTCAAAATATTTTGTAAAATCCATCATGGTACTGCGTACTGCACGAGAAGGCACAGCAGAAATCACAATTTCTGCCCCTGCCACTGCTTGTTGTCTGTCTGTTGTGGCACGCAATGTGTTTGGTAATTTGATATTAGGTAAATATCGTGCATTGGTATGTAATTGATTGATTTCATCTACTGCCTCTTGTTTTCTTGCCCACATCATCACATCATGCCCATGATTGACCAATATAATCGCCAAAGCTGTCCCCCAACTGCCGCAACCAATCACTGCTACTTTTTTCATGACAAAAACCTGCCTTTCTCAGCTTTTTTTATCCTTTTTTTTGAAACTAAATTTATTTTCATTTCCTGCACGCAAACGCCCAATATTAGAACGATGCTGCCATAACGCCAATATTGTCAAACCTGTTGTCAACATTGCTGCCTCTGTTGGCAACCCCCAAATAAATGCACAAATTGGGATTGCCACAGAAAACAACATCGACCCCAACGAAATATATTTTGATACTGCAACTGCTGCCAAACCAATGGCAAATGATATCAACATCAATGGCATAGATGCGGTAAATCCCACACAAAACACCATACCAATAGTGGCTGCAATACCTTTTCCGCCCTTAAATTTAAGATAAAATGGGAAATCATGTCCCAAAATCGTACCCACACAACCATACAGACCAGCAAGTAAACCTTGCTCCGGAAAAATCCAGCTTGCCAACAAAAAGCTGATAACACCTTTCAAAATGTCACAAACAAATGTTGCAAGTCCCGCTTTCCACCCAAGTACACGCAATGCATTTGTTGTACCAAGATTACCGCTTCCTTTTTTACTCAAATCCGTTTTGCAAATTTTCCCAATGATAAATGCTGTCTGAATACAACCAATGGCATACCCCATAGCAATACAAATCAATCGAAACATCAGTCTTTATCCCCTTTTTCTCTTACAATAAAATGAATGGGTGTTCCCACAAAACCAAACGCTTCTCGTAGTTGGTTTTCAATATATCTGCGGTATGAAAAATGGAACAATTCTCTTTCATTTACAAATATGACAAATGTAGGGGGTTTTACAGAAACCTGTGTCATATAATACAAACGCAGTTGACGCCCTTTATCTGCGGGTGGCTGCTGCATAGCAGTTGCTTCAATCAATACTTCATTCAATACCCCTGTACTGATACGCAGTGCATGGTTTTCGTTTACGGTTTGTATCAATTCCATCATGCGGTGAATACGCTGCCCTGTATGTGCAGAAATAAACACACGAGGTGCATATGGCATATATGCCAACTCATTGCCAATATCTTTGAGATATTTATTCATTGTTTTTTCATCTTTTTCAATGCTATCCCATTTGTTTACTGCAATAATTGCCGCTTTGCCTCTTTCATGTGCAATCCCTGCAATTTTGGTATCTTGGTCTGTGATACCTTCATTTGCATCAATCACCAATATCGCAACATCACAACGCTCTACCGCTGCCACAGCACGAATGATACTAAAACGTTCGATTTCTTCTTTGATTTTGCTCTTGCGACGCATACCCGCTGTATCAATGAATATATATTTTTTGCCATCCACTTCAATCGGTGTATCAATGGCATCTCTTGTCGTACCTGGAATATTGCTCACAATCAGTCTATCTTCGCCTAAAATTTTATTGATAAGTGAGGATTTGCCCACATTCGGTTTCCCAATGATTGCCACTTTGATTGCATCATCTTCTTGTGTATCATCTGCATTTTCTGGGAAGTGTTCCACAACTGCATCCAACATATCCCCAAGCCCCAAAGCCTGTCCCGCAGATATGGGCATTGGGTCACCAATGGCAAGTTCATAAAATTCGTAAATATCTAATGTATCTCGTTTGACACTATCCACTTTATTAACAGCAAGCACCACAGGTTTTTTTGTGCGACGCAATTTGTTTGCGACCTGTCTATCATCATCTGTCACACCTGTTTTGACATCCGTTACAAACAGTATGACATCTGCTGTTTCAATAGCAATTTCTGCCTGTTGCAATATTTGTTTTTGTATAATTTCTTCAGAACCAATTTCCATACCACCAGTGTCTATCATGGTAAATTGGTGTCCCAACCATTCCACATCTGTATAAATACGGTCACGTGTGACACCAGGCGTATCTTGTACAATGGAAATACGCTCTCCTGCCAGTCGGTTAAACAGCGTGGACTTTCCCACATTGGGACGTCCCACAACTGCTACGATAGGTTTGCTCATGTTTTTTCCTCCAATCTGTTATATCACTGTCAAAAACAGTTTCTTGCATACAAAGAGGGGCAAAATGCCCCTTTACTATTTTTTGTATTATAGCATAAAACACTAATGGCAACAACATTTTCCACCATTTGTTCAAAAATCAACCAAATTTTATATATTTCTTCTCAAAAATGCATATTTCAAATCAATGTCATGACACCAGCCATCACGCCTCTCTTTTCACCCATTTTGCGATGAGAATAAAAACGTTGTGTGTCACACATGGTACAAAGCCCTGAAACTTCAATCTGTTCCACGCCGCAATGCTTGAGCAACAGCCGATTTGTTTCCCACAAATCAATTTTATATTTTCCTTTTTCTGTCACATCATCAAATATGATTTCATCTGCAAAATCTATCTGTTTGCGAAACAAATCCACCACAGGGTCATCTACTTGAAAACAACATTTTCCAATCGATGGGCCAATACCTGCCACAATATCTTTGGGATTTGTGCCATATACTTCTGTCATACGCAAAACAATCTGCTCTGCCATACGATTTGCCGTACCTTTCCAGCCGCAATGTGCCAAGCCGATTGCTTTTTGTTTGGTATCCAACAAAAACACAGGTACACAATCCGCACCAAATATCACCAAATTGATACCTTTTTCATTGGTTATCAATCCATCTACATCATGATATGTTCTTTCTTTTGTCACGCCTGCCCCTTTGTCCTGTGCTGTGATTTGCAAAACATTTGTGGTATGTGTTTGTTGTGTTGCCACAAATGCCATAGGGTCTATATCCAAAGCATTTGCCAAACGACGATAATTTTCTGAAACAACTTCTCTTTCTTCGCCTCTGGAAAATCCCATATTCATTGTGCCATAATATCCTGTGCTAACACCACCATGTCTTGTGGTAAAACCATGTTTTACCAAACCTGTTTTTTCCAGATTATCAAATGTTACCAATTCCAATCCATTTCTTTGTATCAATTTCAAATGACCTTCCTCCTATCATGCCAAAAAAGCATTTTCTGTATACCGAAAATATTTTTTCCCATGTTCTTCTAACACTTCTGCCACATCAAACCGACAATCTTTGTCTGTGATATTGTGTTCTGCCAAATATGCCTTTGCGGTTTTAATAATATGCTGTTGTTTTTTCCAGTTTACCGCTTCTGCTGGCAATCCATTTTCTGTACCTTTTCTGAATTTCACTTCTGTAAATACCAACACATCATCTTTTTGTGCAATGATATCTATTTCTCCATAGTCAGAACAATAATTCTGTTTGATAATGGTATAGCCCAATTTTTGCATTTGTTTTGCTGCCAATAACTCTCCTTGATTGCCTTTTTGTTTGTTTTCTTTTTCCGTTTTTTGCATCAAATTTTTGACAAAAGAACGTCGATGAATTTTACACAATCCATGCTGTGTAATGGCTGCCAAATGTTTTTGGGAGCCATAACCTTTGTTTGATGCAAAATCATAATCTGGATACAATTTATCCATTTCTTCCATCATAGCATCTCTTGTCACTTTTGCCACAATGCTTGCTGCACCAATAGACATACTTTTTGCATCACCTTTGACAATGCCCCTTTGTGGGATATCAATATGCGGAATGGTCACAGCGTCTGCCAATATGTATTGTGGGGGTATTGCAAGCTGTGCCAATGCCTCTCGCATTGCCATATATGTTGCCTGTAAGATGTTGACTTCATCAATTTTCTCATGAGAAACAATCCCTACAGCCCAAGCAACTGCTTCTTTTTTGATAATTTCACAAAGTTCTTCTCTTTTTTTTGCTGTCAATTTTTTGGAGTCATCAATGCCAGCAATGATATGATTTTGTGGCAATATCACAGCTGCCGCAACCACAGGGCCTGCCAAAGGGCCACGCCCCACTTCATCCACACCTGCTACCAAAGTATATCCTTTTGCATAACATTCTCTTTCATACTGCAATATATCTTGCAGCCGTTGCAACTCCGCCAAATGTGCAGTATATCGTTTTTGATATGTCTGCACCAATTTTTGCACACCTTTTCTTTCATCTGTTTGATAACATTTCAATAATTGAGGCAGTTGTGCCATATCACACTGTGCCAATGCAATTTTGATTTCATTTATATTTTGCATATTTTTTCTCCATTCCTCATTTTAATATGATACGCATTTGCTGTTGTCATGCATAACTATCTATCAAAATAATACTGCTTCTGCCAACAGAAAACAAGAAACCTTTTTACAAAAATTTAGAGAGGTGCCTTCTTTTCAAAATCAAAGAAAACCCCTCTCTGTTATTTTCTGTTTATACTATTTTTTACACTTCCATAATAATCGGTAGTATCATAGGACTACGTTTTGTTTTTTGCCAAATATAGTTTTTCAGTGTATCTTTTATCACATTTTTGATATAATTCCAACTTGTGATATTTTTTTCTTCACATTCTTGCAATGCTTTCAGCACCACATCTTTTGCACCTTCCATCAAGCCTTCTGACTCTCTGACATACACAAAACCACGAGAAATAATATCGGGGCCTGCTACGATTTGCCCTGTTTCTGTTTCCATAGAAACCACAACCACCATCAAGCCATCTTCTGATAGATGTTTTCTATCTCGTAATACGATATTACCCACATCACCAACGCCCAAGCCATCCACCATCACTTGACCTGCTGGCACAGTACCTGTCACTTTTGCGTCATTTCTGGTTAATTCTAACACTTCACCCAATTTCATGACAAAAATATCTTTTTTGTCCATACCCATACTCATTGCCAAATCTCTATGACAAGACAAATGCATATATTCCCCATGCACTGGCATAAAGAATTTTGGTTTCGTCAAAGCAAGCATGAGTTTCAGCTCTTCTTGTCTTGCATGCCCAGAAACATGAATATCCTCAATGCCACCATATATCACATCAGCACCTTTTTTCAGCAATTCGTTGATAACACGAATGACATTTTTTTCATTCCCTGGAATGGCAGATGCACTGATGATAATTTTATCATCTGGTTTGATGCTGATTTGTTTGTGTTCGCTATTTGCAATACGGGACAAAGCAGACATATTTTCCCCTTGACTACCTGTTGTGATAATGACAAGCTGTTCATCACGATAATTTTTAATTTCACTAATGTCAATCAGTGTACGAGGGGGTACCCAAAGATAATCCAGTTCTGATGCTGTTTTTACCGCATTTACCATACTTCTGCCTAATATTGCTACTTTTCTACCATACATATATGCTGCATTGATAATCTGCTGAATACGATGGATATTTGAAGAAAATGTTGCCACCATAATACGATTTTTTGGTGTTTCTTCAAAAATCCGTTCAAATACTTTGCCCACATTTTTTTCTGACATGGTAAAGCCTTTGCGTTCTGCGTTTGTACTGTCACTCATCAAAAGCAGCACGCCTTTACCGCCCAGCTCTGCAAAACGCTGTAAATCAATGATTTCACCATCAATGGGTGTATAATCCACCTTGAAGTCCCCTGTATGAATGACCATGCCCACAGGTGTTTGTATTGCCAACGCCACTGAATCTGCAATAGAATGGTTTGTGTGTATAAATTCTACAGACATTTCACCCAATTTTACTTTTTCACCTGGTACTACAGTATGCAGTGTTGTTTTTTCCAACATTTTATGCTCTCGCAATTTGTTTTCCAAAAGTCCCAATGTGAGCAATGTGCCGAATACGGGTACTTTCAATTGTTTGAGAATATACGGCAAAGCACCAATATGGTCTTCATGCCCGTGTGTCAATACAATACCTCTAATTTTTTCTACGTTTTTTGTCAAATATGTGATATCAGGGATAACCAAATCTACCCCCAACATATCATCTTCTGGAAAAGCCAAACCGCAGTCAATGATAATTATATCATTGCCATATTCCAAAACGGTCATATTTTTTCCAATTTCTTCCAACCCCCCCAAAGCAATCACTTTCAGCTTTGTTTTTGGTCTTGGTTTTCTGGTTGCCAAAAAACACACCTCCTTTTTTTATAATATGTATTTTGATAACATTATGCTGTAAAAAAGTTGTTTTTACCCACAAAAACAAAATCCACCTATTTTTGGCAAACACAAAAAGAGCAGTCAAACGATTGCTTGAAAAAAATCGCCTTCCTTATTTTTGTACATTACATTTTTTTCCATACACGTCATGACAAAAACAAGGTTCTGCTTCTTTTGGTTTTTGTGATATGTTCTTTTTATCCGTATATACAGAGTAACACTTGCATAGAAAGCATTTTGTATTCTGTTTTTTTGTATATGAAGTTAGTCAACAGAAACTTCGTAATCTTCTCCTTTTTGTGCAAACAATTTTGCGACACGGTCAAATTCTTGGTCATCTTCTACCAATTCATATGTGATATCATTGGCATCAATCGAAATTTCTTTTAATATCACTGCTTCTGTTTCGTCATCTTCCATTTTTTCTGTTTCCACAACAAGCAAATATCGTTCTGTACCGCTTGCCACA
>JAHHTV010000090.1 GCA_020024395.1 Anaerotignum sp.
ATATAATAGCGATACAATCAAAACCACAAAATACAATGATTTGAAAGAGGTGTATTTGATATGAAAGTTGCTTTGGTTCAAATGCGTGTATTGCCAACACCAAAACAAAATATCATCACAGCACGTGATTGTATCAAAAAGGCAAAAGCAAATGGTGCAGATTTGGTGATATTACCAGAAATGTTTTTATGTCCTTATGAAACATCAAATTTTCCAAGATTTGCAGAACAAGAAGGTGGCGAAATTTATCAAATACTATCTGCCATTGCAAAAGAAACAGGGATTTATTTGGTGGCAGGTTCCGTGCCTGAGATGGAAAACAGTGCGGTTTACAACACATCTTATGTGTTTCGTCCAGATGGTATGTGTATTGCAAAACATAGAAAAGTTCATTTATTTGATATTAATGTCACAGATGGACAGCGGTTTCAAGAGTCGGAAACACTCAGTGCAGGGGACAAATGCACCATATTTGAAACACCATGGGGCAAAATGGGGCTTTGCATTTGTTATGACATTCGGTTTCCAGAGCTTTCCCGCATGATGGCACTATCTGGTGTCAAAGCGGTGTGTGTGCCTGCGGCATTTAATCTCACAACAGGCCCTGCACATTGGGAATTGACATTCCGTGCAAGAGCTTTGGACAATCAAGTGTATTTTATGGGTTGTTCTCCTGCAAGAGATATGCAGTCATCTTATCATGCATATGGACATTCTATTGTAACAAATCCTTGGGGAGAAGTTGTGGTACAAGCAAAAGAAAACGAAACCATTGTATTTGCGGAATTGGATTTTGAAAAAGAAGAAAAAATAAGAGAAGAATTACCATTATTAAAACATCGTCGAACAGATGTATATCTGTTGTAAATATTTGACAAAATGAGGTGATAGCATATGCAAAAAGAAACGATTTATTTGGCAGGTGGCTGTTTCTGGGGTACAGAAAAATATATGGAAGCAGTAGAAGGTGTGATTGCTACAAAAGTGGGCTATATCTTGGGTGTAGAAGAAAATATGGTGCAAACAAAAAAAGAAGTACTCAGTTATGAAGAAGTTTGCAGAGGTATTGGCTATGCAGAGGCTGTGGAAGTGATTTTTGACACAGAAAAAACAGATTTGACAAATATCTTGGAAGAATTTTATTACACCATAGACCCAACAACACTGGGTAGACAGGGTATGGATATTGGCGTACAATACCGCACAGGGATTTACACCACAACACCAGAACAAGTGGAGATTGCAAAAAAATCTTTGGAAAAATTGCAACAAAAATACGATAAACCAGTAAGAACAGAGCTTTTGCCTGTGTTTGAATTTATAGAAGCAGAAACATATCATCAAAAATATTTGACAAAAAATCCAAAGGGATATTGTCATATCAATTTTGCAAAAATTGAAAAAGAAAAGAAAAGAGTGGTAGATGCAGAAAGTTATCAAGTGATGTCAAAAGAAGATATGCAAAAAAATCTGACAGAATTACAATATTTGGTGACACAAAGAAATGCCACAGAACCCCCTTTTCGCAATGAATATTGGAATAAAGCACAGGCTGGGCTTTATGTGGATATTACTTCTGGAGAACCAATGTTTTCTTCCAAAGATAAGTTTTTGTCATCTTGCGGCTGGCCTGCGTTTTCAAAACCAATTGACCCAAATGTTGTGAAAGAATATGATGATTTGTCCCATAATATGATACGTACAGAAGTCAGAAGCCGTGTGGGCAATGCACATTTGGGGCATGTGTTTGATGATGGTCCATTGGAAACAGGCGGTTTGCGGTATTGTATCAATAGTGCCTCTTTGCGTTTTATACCAAAAGAGGATATGGAAGCACAAGGATACGGAAAATATTTGCCTTTTGTAGAGGATTGAAAAAAAGGTTGTGTTTTTGTAACAACAAGGCTACAATAATATACAATGAGAAAATGCAACAAAAAAGGAGAGATTGATTTTGGATTTGAATACTGTAAAGTCTATATATCGTGATACAGCGATGTATGCAGACAAAGAAGTAACATTGGGCGGCTGGATACGTACCATGCGTGTGTCTAAAAACTTCGGTTTTATTGAATTGAATGATGGTTCTTTTTTCAAAAATATACAAATTGTATTTGAAGCAGACCAGTTGTCCAATTATCAAGAAATTACAAAATTGAATATTGGGGCAGCAATCATTGTCAAAGGTCTTTTGGTGGAAACACCTGATGCAAAACAAGCATTTGAAATCAAAGCAACTGAAATTGATGTAGAAGGACAATCTACACCTGACTATCCTTTGCAGAAAAAACGGCATAGTGTGGAATTTTTGCGTCAGATTGCATATTTAAGACCAAGAACAAATATGTTTTCTGCAACATTCCGTGTGAGAAGTTTGATTGCTTATGCAATACACAAATTTTTCCAAGAAAAAGGTTTTGTATATGCACACACACCCATTATCACAGGTAGTGACTGTGAAGGTGCAGGCGAAATGTTCCGTGTGACAACACTAGATTTGAACAATTTGCCAAAAAATGAAGATGGTACTGTAGATTTCTCCAAAGACTTCTTTGGAAAAGAAACAAATTTGACTGTAAGTGGTCAGCTTTCTGCAGAAACATTTGCAATGGCTTTCCGCAATGTATATACATTTGGCCCAACATTCCGTGCAGAAAATTCCAATACTGCACGCCATGCGGCAGAATTTTGGATGATTGAACCAGAAATGGCTTTTGCAGATTTGCAGGATAATATGGAAATGGCAGAAGAAATGCTCAAATATATCATACAATATGTATTGGAAAATGCACCAGAAGAAATGGAATTTTTCAATAGTTTTGTAGATAAAGGGTTGTTGGAAAGATTGGATAATATATTGAACAATGATTTTGGTCGTGTGACATATACAGAAGCCGTGGAACTTTTGAAAAAATCTGGCAAAACATTTGAATATCCTGTAGAATGGGGCATTGACCTGCAAACAGAACATGAACGTTATTTGACAGAAGAAATATTCAAAAAACCAGTATTTGTAACCGATTATCCAAAAGATATTAAAGCGTTTTATATGCGTATGAATGACGACAACAAAACCGTTGCGGCGATGGACTTGTTGGTTCCAGGCATTGGTGAAATCATTGGTGGTAGCCAAAGAGAAGAACGTTTGGATGTTTTGGAAGCACGCATGGACGAATTGGGACTTGCAAAAGAAGATTACTGGTGGTATTTGGATTTGCGTAAATATGGCGGCACAAGACACGCAGGCTATGGCTTGGGATTTGAACGTGCAGTGATGTATTTGACAGGTATGAGCAATATCCGTGATGTATTGCCTTATCCAAGAACAGTAAAAAATGCAGAATTTTAATCAAAAAACCTTGGAGCATTGCTCCAAGGTTTTTTATCATGACAAAATTTTGAGGCAGTATTGTAATAAAAAGAAAGAAAACAAGCAATTTTGTTGTTGACAATATGTAAAAACCACGATATAATAACTAAGCATTGAATTGCAATATGCCCAGATAGCTCAGTCGGTAGAGCAGAGGACTGAAAATCCTCGTGTCACTGGTTCGATTCCGGTTCTGGGCATTTTTTATGTACTATAATAAATCCTACTACTACTAAAAAAGGAAGCGTAAGCTTCCTTTTTTCCTTATGATGACATTTTGTCAAAATTGAGAAAGCGGGTGTGAGAATGAAACGTTTGGATATTTTGCTTGTGGTTTTGGTGTTGGGTGTTGCAGCTGTGTTGTATGGTGTGACAATGGGCAGTGCAAAACAAGGCGGTGTTGCGGTGGTGACAGTAGATGGAGAAGTGAAAAAAGAATTGCCTTTATCACAAGATACAGTGTATCATCTGGAAACAGAAAAAGGGTATAATATTATAGAAATCAAAGAGGGAAAAGCAAAAGTCATAGAAGCAGATTGCAGAGATGGACTTTGTACAGAACAAAAAAGTATATCAAAAACAGGTGAAAGCATTGTTTGTTTGCCACACAAAACGGTCGTTAGGGTTATAGATGCACAAGAACAAGATGTGGATATGGTGGTGGAATAGTATGGAAAGCAAAAAAGTAGCACAGTATGGATTATTTGCAACATTGGCAATATTGATGGGATATGTGGAAATGTTGATACCATTGCCGCTTTTTGTACCTGGTATGAAATTAGGGCTTGCGAATGTGGTGATTGTGGTGGTGTTGTATCATATGGGTACAAAACCAGCTTTTTACATATCATTGGTTCGTGTGGTGCTTTCGGGTTTGTTGTTTGCAGGTTTTGCAGGGCTTTTGTATAGCCTAGCAGGTGCTTTGTGCAGTTTGGGAGTGATGGCTGCATTAAAAAAGACGGGAAAATGCAGTATTGCAGGTGTGAGTATTATGGGCGGTGTGTTTCATAATGTTGGACAAATTATTGTGGCAGCATTGGTTGTGGAAAATATCAAAATTGCATATTATTTGCCATTTTTGCTTGTAACAGGTGTTGTGACAGGGTTTTTGATTGGCTTTGTAGCAAAATTGACATTGCCTTATCTACACAGAAGATAAAAATAGACATTGTTTTTTATAAAAAAGTGACGAAATTCACAAAATATTAAAAATTTTTTTTGCCCCCTTGAATAGGGGGCTTTTTAGTGTTAAAATCGTATGCAATACAAATATGTATACAAGAAAGAAAATGATTGGGAAAAGAACATATGCAAAAAAATATCGTTGGGGGCATATTCATAAGAAAGCGATGAATGAGAATATCTTGAATTTTCAAAGTATTCTCTTTTTTGAACATTGGGTAAATATGGTTTCTTTTGTAGTGTGTTATCGCAATGCCACATAAAAGTTTTTATGCGGAATTTGCTTTGGGCTTTCCCATTTTTATTTATATGAAAATTATATAGGATTGGAAAAAGGAGAGAAGCATATGGCAACTTATATCACAGAACCTTCCAGAACATTCAGCGAATATCTTTTGGTACCAGGATATTCTTCAAAAGAGTGTATGGTGGACAATGTTAGTCTGCAAACCCCTGTTGTGAAATTCAAAAAAGGTGAAACACCTGCAATTCAGATGAATATTCCTTTGGTTTCTGCCGTAATGCAGGCAGTTTCTGATGACAAAATGGCAGTGGCATTGGCAAAAGAAGGCGGTATTTCTTTTATTTATGGTTCTCAAACCATTGAAAACCAAGCGGCTATGGTTGCCAGAGCAAAGGCATATAAAGCAGGCTTTGTTATGAGTGATTCCAATATCAGCCCAGAAAGTACATTGCAAGATATTTTGGATTTGAAAAAAAGAACTGGACATTCCACAGTGGCAGTGACAACAGATGGCACTGCACAAGGAAAATTGGTGGGTATGGTGACAAGCAGAGATTACCGTGTCAGTCGTATGAACCCTGCAACACAAGTCAAAGACTTTATGACACCTTTGAACCAGTTGATTTATGCACCAGCGGGTACAACATTGAAAGAAGCAAATGATATTATTTGGGATAATAAAATCAATCAGCTGCCCATTGTAGATAAAGATGGCAGATTGCAATATTTGGTTTTTCGTAAAGACTATGACAGCCACAAAGAAAATACAAATGAATTGTTGGACAACCACAAACGTTATATTGTAGGGGCTGGTATCAATACCCGTGACTATAAAGAAAGAGTACCTGCATTATTGGAAGCAGGTGTGGACATTCTGTGTATTGATTCATCAGAAGGTTATTCTGAATGGCAGAAAATGACATTGGATTGGATTAGACAAACATATGGCGACAGTGTGAAAATTGGTGCAGGGAATGTGGTAGATGCAGAAGGCTTCCGTTTCTTGGCAGAATGTGGTGCTGACTTTATCAAAATTGGTATTGGTGGTGGCTCTATTTGTATCACAAGAGAACAAAAAGGTATTGGTAGAGGGCAGGCATCTGCAGTGATTGAAGTGGCACAGGCAAGAGATGCATATTTCAAAGAAACAGGTATTTATATTCCCATTTGTTCTGATGGTGGTATTGTATATGATTATCATATGACATTGGCTTTGGCAATGGGTGCTGATTTTATTATGCTTGGCAGATATTTTGCCCGTTTTGATGAAAGCCCTACAAACAAAGTAAACATCAATGGTAGTTATATGAAAGAATACTGGGGCGAGGGGTCTTCTCGTGCAAGAAACTGGCAAAGATATGATATGGGTGGCGATGCAAAACTTTCTTTTGAAGAAGGCGTAGACTCCTATGTACCATATGCAGGCAGTTTGCATGACAATGTAAGCCTTTCTTTGAAAAAAGTAAAATCTACCATGTGCAACTGTGGTGTATTATCCATTCCAGAATTGCAAGAAAAAGCAAAACTGACTGTGATTTCTACAACTAGCTTGGTAGAAGGTGGTGCACATGACGTATTACTG
>JAHHTV010000091.1 GCA_020024395.1 Anaerotignum sp.
TATATGGAACAGACATTAGAAAAACAAAAAAATATTGCATACCAAGAAGATATTTTTTCATTTGTTGCCACTGCCATTCATTTTGATTTTGGTGCATTGCGACTTTTGGAAAACGATATATTGACAAAATTATATGACCATATTTCTGATTTGTTATATTTAGTTATTTTGCAGTATTATCAAAATAATCCCACACAAATTTCTGTTTCCATAAAAGAACACACAGAAATTTTATCTACTTTATATCAAAATGACAAACAGGCATTTCTACAACATATTGCAAACCATTATAAAAATATGCTTTTGACCATACAATCCACATAACAAACGGATAAATCATCATATATCTCTTATCTAAAAATTTGTTTGCCGCATAAAAAAAGGAAAATTCTTTGAAAAAACAAAGATATTTTCCTTTTTTATTTTTCAAATCATTTATTTTGATTATGCAAACAATCCTAAAAATGTTTCTTTCAGGTGTTGTTCCACTGTATCCGACTGTACACCCACACAAACTTTCACATTTGGATTTGGTGTTCTCAATTTTGTGCTGTCACCAATGGTACGCCCTGCCGCTTCTCCTTCTGTTACCACAGTCATATACATAGGCAACATAGTAAACCATTCTGGGTGCAATGCACAAATGGCAGCAGATGGGTCATGCAAATAACACGCTGTACCATTGCTGTGTGTATGTTGGCTAATATAATAATCCACCATATCTGCATATGTTCTGCCTGCAATTGTATCCAATTCCCGCCAAATCTGCGTATCTGTTTTTGTCAGTTGAGAACGCTGCGTCACATCAAGCCCAACCATTGTGACATCTATACCACTTTCAAATACCAATTTTGCTGCTTCTGGGTCTTTTGAAATATTGGCTTCTGCATAGGGGCTGACATTCCCTGGCACTGTCAACGCACCACCCATAATCACAACACGTCCGATTTTTTGCTTGATTTCTGGTTCTTTTTGCAATACTTTTCCCAAGTTTGTCAAAGGTCCTGTTGCAACAATGGTCAAATCCTTTTCATATTTTGTAATGCTTTCTATCATAAAATCCACTGCACTTTTTGGCTCTGCTTCTCTTTTTGCCTTTGTAATTTCCACTTCACCCACGCCATTTTGTCCATGTATTCTTGCTCCCACAGCATGGCGGACAAATGTTTCTTTGTATAAAGCATGTGTTTCACCAGCAAACACAGGGATATCCTCTTTATCAAACATCGCAAGCAAATTCAATACATTTTTCACGCCCATTTCTGTATACACATTGCCATATGTCCCTGTAACGCCAACCAGTTCCAGTTCCATTCTGCCCAGTGTGTAAGCCAAAGCCATTGCATCATCAATACCTGTATCCAAATCCAATATGACTTTCATCATTCACCTCTCCTTTTTATGATTTTAATTATACTACAAAACTTTAGAAAGGAGTACTCCTTGACTGTTCAAAGAATACTCCTTTCTATTATACATGAAGATAAAAAATACCCTCTTTTTGATTATGCTTGTAAAGCTTCATCTTGTTTATGTCTTTCTTCCAAAGCCTTTTTCAGCACCATGTCTTTGACTTTCATCAATCTTGTGGTACTTGCTCTTTCGTTTTCTTCCAACTTCATGGCAATAAATTTGATGGTTTCCTGATAATTTGGTATCATTACATTTTCCAAAGCATTTACACGTCGACGTGTACGCTCAATTTCTTGTGCCAAAAGCTGTGCAGTTTTTTCACTTTCTGCCAAACGCAGCAAAGGCTCCATTGCATCTGCAAAAGAATTCATTGCACTATCCAATTCACCGGAAGTAAACGCCATACCATAAGGGTAAATATCACCACTGCCCTCTGTTTTTTGGAAATCAAACACAGGTACATTCACACTCATAATATTTTTTTGTTTGACTTTTACGGAAACAGACTGTTGTGGTATCATCAATGCTGAAGACAATGTACTTTCGCTTAACACCGCCCTTGCAATGATAAAATTCTGATAAGCACCTTCCAATGCTTTTTCTGCTTCTTCACGCAATCTTTTATTTTCCCGTACAATCTCCAAAAACTGTTTCATCAATTCGTCCAGCTTATCTTTGAGCAATTTATGCCCTCTGGTTGCTGTTTTGAGTTGGCGTTTGAGTCTTGTCATTTCCATTCTGGTTGGATTGACATTTAATTTTGCCATGGTTTATCACTCCTCGTCTGCCAAATATTTTTCCAAATATTCGTCACGAATACGCTTCAATTCACTCTTTGGCAATATACGAAGCAATTTCCAGCCAATATCCAATGTTTCTTCAATGGTTCTATCTGTACGGAAGCCTTGAGAAACATATTGTTTTTCAAATTCATCAGCAAATTTTGCGTACTGCAAATCCACATCAGACAATGCACTTTCACCCAAAATTGCCATCAGTTCTTTTGCATCTTTCCCTCTAGAATAGCCTGCAAACAACTGGTTCATGGTATCTGCATGGTCTTCTCTTGTTTTTTCTTTCCCAATCCCTTTATCTTTCAGACGGGACAAAGAAGGCAATACATCAATGGGTGGTTGAATACCTTTTTTATACAAATCACGGCTCAATATAATCTGACCTTCTGTGATATAGCCTGTCAAGTCAGGGATAGGGTGTGTTTTGTCATCTTCTGGCATTGTCAAAATCGGTATCATGGTAATAGAGCCAGGATTTCCTTTGATACGACCCGCTCTTTCATACATGGTTGCCAAGTCTGTATACAAATAACCAGGATAACCACGACGACCAGGAACTTCTTTTTTCGCCGCAGAAACTTCACGCAACGCTTCTGCATAGTTTGTAATATCCGTAATGATAACCAAAACGTGCATACCTTGCTCAAATGCCAAATATTCAGCCGCAGTCAATGCCATTTTTGGTGTACAAATACGTTCTACTGCAGGGTCATTTGCCAAGTTTACAAACACAACAGAACGGTCAATGGCACCTGTCTGTTTGAAATCATTGATAAAGAATTCTGCATCTTCAAATGTAATACCAACTGCCGCAAACACAACGGCAAATTTGGAATCTGTACCTCTTACTTTTGCCTGTCTTGCAATTTGTACTGCCAAATTGGCATGTGGCAAACCAGAGCAAGAGAAAATAGGTAATTTTTGTCCACGAACCAATGTATTCAAACCATCAATCGCAGAAACACCTGTCTGAATAAATTCCGCAGGATACTCTCTTGCTGCGGGGTTCAAAGGTGCACCATTGATGTCCATACGTTTTTCTGCAATAATATCTGGGCCACCATCAATGGGTTTACCCATACCACTAAATACACGCCCCAAAATATCAGGGGAAACACCAAAGTCCAAGCTCTTGCCCAAAAAACGTACTTTACTATCAGAAAGGTTGATACCTGTTGCACTTTCAAACAACTGTACCAATGCTGTATCCCCATTTACTTCCATAACACGACATCTTCTGATTTCGCCATTGGACAATTCAATTTCGCCCATTTCATCGTATTTTACGCCTTCTACACCGGATACTACCATCAGAGGGCCAGCAACTTCCTGAATAGAACGATATTCTTTTATCATAATTCATCTGCCCCCTTTGCAATCAAATCTTGTATTTCGCTTTGAATATCCGCTTCGATTTCATCGTAGCTTTTATCAATATTTGCTTCTTCCACATATTTTGCACGACCAATACGTTCGATAACATCCAGTTTTGTCAATTTCTGAATGGTCACACCCTGTTTGATAGCTTCGCCTGCTTTTTCATAGAATGTCAGTATCAATTTCAGCATACGATACTGTTTGTGCAAAGAAGTATAAGTATCTACTTCATGGAAAGAGTTTTGGTGCAAGAAGTCTTCACGAATAGAACGTGCAGTTTCCAGTATCAATCTATCACTGTGTGACAGAGAGTCCACACCAACCAACTGTACAATTTCCTGCAATTCTGCTTCTGTTTGCAGCAAACGCATTGCCAATGTACGTTGTTCTGAGAATTTTTCATGAACATTTTTATCAGCCCAAACATCCACTTTATCTTGATACAAAGAATAACTGCTCAACCAGTTAATAGCAGGGAAATGACGTTTGTATGCCAAAGAGGAATCCAAGCCCCAGAACACTTTTACAATACGCAGTGTTGCCTGTGATACAGGTTCAGATGTATCACCACCTGGAGGAGATACCGCACCAATGGCAGTCAATGTACCCATTCTGTCATCATCACCCAAACATACCACACGTCCTGCACGTTCATAGAACTGTGCCAAACGAGAACCCAAGTATGCAGGATAACCTTCTTCACCTGGCATTTCTTCCAAACGACCAGACATTTCACGCAATGCTTCTGCCCAACGAGAAGTGGAATCTGCCATCAATGCAACGCTGTATCCCATATCTCTGAAAAATTCTGCAATGGTAATCCCTGTATAAATAGATGCTTCACGGGCCGCAACAGGCATATCAGAAGTATTTGCAATCAAAACAGTTCTTTGCATCAAAGACTCCCCTGTACGAGGGTCTTTTAATTCTGGGAACTCATTCAAAACGTCTGTCATTTCATTACCACGTTCCCCACAACCGATATATACCACAATATCTGCATCTGCCCATTTTGCCAACTGATGCTGTGTTACCGTTTTCCCACTACCGAAAGGCCCTGGAATAGCTGCAACCCCACCTTTTGTAATTGGGAAAAATGTATCAATAACACGCTGCCCTGTTACCAACAATGTATCTGGGCTTTCTTTCAATTTATAAGGTCTTTCTTTACGAACAGGCCATTTTTGCATCATAGCAACAGAAATATCATTGCCTTTTTCGTCTGTGATAATGCAAACAGTTTCTTCTACTGTAAAATCACCCACGAAAATTTCTTTAATGATACCTTTTACACCATATGGCACCATAATACGGCATTGTACAACAGCGGTTTCTTGTACTGTACCAATCACGTCGCCTGCGGAAACCACAGCCCCAACCTGTTTTGCAGGTTCAAAATGCCATTTCTTTTCTCTATCCAAAGAAGGCGCTTCCACACCTTTATGAATATTGGTACCACTTGCTGCATACAGTTTTTCCAAAGGACGTTGTATCCCATCATATATGGTAGAAATCAAACCAGGTCCCAACTCTACGCTCATAGGCATACCTGTGGAAACCACTTCTTCCCCAGGCCCCAAACCTGCGGTTTCTTCATATACCTGAATAGATGCTTTGTCCCCGTGCATTTCGATGATTTCACCAATCAAACGCTTATCAGAAACACGCACCACGTCAAACATATTGGCTTCTCTCATGCCTTCCGCAATGACCAACGGGCCTGATACTTTTACAATCGTGCCTGCTTTCATATACTCATTCACCTACAATCTTTATTCACTAAATAATATATCCGCACCAATGGCACGTTTTGCCGACTCTCTCACTTCATTCATACCCAGTCCCATACTACCTTCAATACCGGGTATCACAATAATTGCCGGCAATTCCAAATCTTTATAACGTGCAAGACTTTCTCCTGCTTTCAAACTTGCTTCTTCTGTAATATAAATAATGGCATATTCTTTTTCTGCCAATTTATGTATGGTTTTTTTGATTTCTTCCTGCGTATATGCAGGAAAAATATCAATCCCCAGAGCGAGGAAGCCCATAATACTGTCTTTATCGCCTATAATACCAACTTTAGACATATACTTCTCTCACCCTTTCTTTGATAATTTCTGCATCAATATGGTGCAGTTTACAAGTCAATATAATTCTGATACATTTTGCCTCTGTTTCTTTTGCAAGAATATATGCAACCACAGGTTCTGGTGTCAATGTTTTGTATTTTGCACCTTTTACAAATTCCATCAACACATTGTCACACGCTTTTTCAAACACTGTAAAACCTTTGTCCATATATTGTTCGCACAATGTACCATAAGCCGTTTCTTTCAAAACGCCTATCATATTATCCTCTTTGAATGCTCTTGCAAAAATATCCTCACGAATTTCGCCACCTGGTACACAAGCTCTTTCAAATGCTTCATAAGGACGTTTCATTTTTCTAACACGCAACAATGTTTTTAAGTTTGTAAAGTCTGCCAACATAGAAACATATTTGCGTACAAAATCATTTTTCATTTCTGTGGCTCTTGCGTCCATCGCTGCAAAGCAAGCCTTATCCAAAACCGTATCAATGTATTCTCCATTTTGTGTTTTTGCATACAAGTGAATGGCTTCTTCCACAGCATCACCATCAATGGAAGGCATTTCCGCATAATTTCTTTCTCTAAAATGCTTTCTCATATCTTCCACAGGC
>JAHHTV010000092.1 GCA_020024395.1 Anaerotignum sp.
TCACAATACCATATACCAAATTTACTATCTCTTTCAAAACCGCCTTATCTATATTTTCTTCTGTACGAAGCAATATTGGCATATGTATATTATTTTTGAACATTTTCAACAATGTAATATCTGTTTTTTTAATATCCAACTGTATCCCATCTGCACCACTATTTTTTACAATATCCATTGTTGCTTCATCCAGCTCACAAGCTATCCATACCTGACAATCATATGCATGCAATTTTTCTACCAAATTTTGCACGCTTTCCAAATCAAAATTTTTTATATTTTCTATACCAACAACCACAGCTCCAACGCCACCTTTTGCACGTTCTTCATAAAAAGCAGCCACTTGTTCCGAAATACTTGTTTCTCTTACAAGATTTGTTGGCATATCTGCCATAAACCATTGATTTTTCATATTTTCCAACAATATCTCCCCCATTCTTTTCTTTATACATCATTACAAGCAATACAACCATACACCGAAAGCAATATTCCATGTTTTTCGCACATTGGATACCCATTTTTCATTGGTTCTGTTATATCACATACATCATACCAATATTGTATATCTTTATAGTCTACATCTTCCCAAACAATTTTTTCAATCATTTTTTGTAATACATCTATTTTTTCAAATAGCAACACTTTATTTGGTGTATAATCCAAAGTATCCCATCCCACACATTTTTTTATGCATTGCAATGTTTTACAAAAAAATTCTTTTTGTTCTTGCAAATATAATTTTTGCCAAGGCATCTCTGATACATCAAATCCCACAGTTCCCAATCCTACAACACTTTGGTCTTTTTCCATCAACCACACAATCAAATCTTTTTCATACCATTGCTCTGCCAAATCAGAACCACACAATCCGATGGTTGTCAACAATACATCCATTACACCATTGCTACACATCATATGCATATTCTTTTTTTCATAACAAATCATATTTGCCATATAAACCCCCTCTTTTCATAATACAAAACGGTATAGCCCAAGGACTATACCGTCTGTAAAAACCCAAAATGGGATTTTGTTCCATTATGCAAACGTAATGATTATGCTTTCATTTCTTTCAGACCCATCAAACCTTCTGCAAACAATTTTGCATCCATCAATTTGATTTCGCCATTTGCATCTTTGTCAATGATTGGTGTGAAATCCATCATATCCAGAATTTGTGTCTGCAAATCAATACCAGGAGCGATTTCAGACAAGTGCATACCGTCTTCTTTCAACAGGAATACACATCTTTCTGTAATATACATAACTTCTTGTTTATTTTGCAGTGCAATATCACCATTAAATGTAATTTGTTCTACTGCTTTCAAGAATTTTTTCTGTTTACCTTCTTGTTCGATTACAACTTTGCCATCAATTACTTTCACTTTCAGACCACCTGCTGTGAAAGTACCACAGAAGAATACTTTGTGTGTATTTTGTGTAATATTGATAAAGCCGCCGCAACCAGCAATTCTAGGGCCAAATCTGGAAACGTTAATGTTACCTTTTTCGTCACACTCAGCCAGACCCAAGTAACACAAATCCAAACCGCCACCATCATAGAAATCGAACTGATAGCCTTGGTCTAACAATGCATCAGGGTTGTAAGCAGAACCGAAACGGATACCGCCAGCAGGTACACCACCAACAGCGCCACCTTCTACGGTCAATGTCATAAAGTCGCCAATGCCTTCTTCGTTTGCAACAGAAGCCACATATTCAGGTGCACCAACACCCAAGTTAACAGCAACGTCTTTTTCCAATTCCACAGCACCACGACGGCCGATGATTTTTTTCGCAGATAAAGGCAGTGGTTCAGGCGCTACTTCTGGTCTACGTTGTTCACCAGACAATGCAGGGTCATATTCGCAATCCAATGTTTGCTGATGGTCAGCAGGGTCAGCGACTACAACGTAGTCAACATAAATGCCAGGTACTTTTACCAGTCTAGGGTCTAATGTACCAGCTTTTACTACTTTTTCAACCTGTACTACAACAATACCACCACTATTTTTTACAGCTTGGCATACAGAAGTACCTTCCAAAGGAGAAACTTCTTTTTCAAAAGAGATATTACCACTTTCATCAGCATAAGTACCTCTAATCATTGCAATATTCAGAGGGAATGCAGGGTAGAACAAATAATCCTGACCTTTGATATTCACCAATTCAATAATATCTTCTTTTGTAATATCATTGACTTTACCGCCACCATTTCTAGGGTCGATAAATGTACCCAAACCAACTTTTGTAAATGTGCCTGGTTTATGTGCTGCAATATCTCTAAACAAATGACACAATGCACCTTGAGAAACATTGTATGCTTCCATTTTATTTTCCAAAGCCATTTTTGCCAGTGCAGGAACAGTTGCCCAGTGACCAGCAATATATCTTTTCAACATACCTTCGTGTGCAAAGTGTTCTGCACCACGACCGTCTTTGTTCCCTTGAGAACCGCAGTATACATATGTCAGATTTTTAGGTTCGCCTGTTTCCAAAAATCTTTTTTCCACTGCTTTGTTCAATGCTTCAGGGATAGCACTTGCAACGAAACCGCTTGTTGTGATAGTATCGCCATTTTTAACCAATTTTGCTGCTTCATCAGCAGTGATAATTTTAACTTGTCTCATCGTTAAAATCCTCCTAGCTAGCTCTTCTTCATTGTCAAGACACTGGAGCAGTCACCTACTCCAGTGCCAAATATACTTATCTGAATTTTTTTGTGATTTGATGAAATTACATCATTTCCACGAAGGATTGCAGTCTTGTTTTTACCTGTTCGAAAGATGTTACTTCTTGGTCAACTTCAATCATGAGGTTTTTAATTCCTCTTTCTTCAAATTCTCTGTACATGATAGGGTAATCCCATTCTTCAGGGTCACAGAATTTCATTTGTGCGATGATAACCGCATCTGCACCTGCATGACGCATTTTATCCATCAGCATTCTGCCACGACCTTTTTTGGTATCTGTTGCAACGGAGCAACCATACATTTGCTGCCATGCTTTTGCCATTCTGTACAGAGGGCCACCTTCGCCATCCAATACATCCACACGGATTTGTCTGGATTCTTGTGCCAAATCGTCATCCACGATAGCCAATTTGAATTCGTTGAAGATGTCAAGCAATTCGTTAGGTTCCAACAAAATACCTGTAACAACAACTTTTTTGCCATCCCAAGGTTGAACAGGCATAGCTTTTACTTCTGCAATCAGTTCTTTTACCAATGCTGTATGTTTTTCTTTCAGCATAAACTGTCTTGCTTTGAATACTGCGTGACGGCTTACAGCATCAATTACCTGAGGATATTCAGCTGCAACTTTTACAAATTCACGCATAACCTGTCTATTTTCGTTGTAGATAGCGATAGAGTTTTCCAAAGCTTGATTTGTAATTTTCACTTCCAGATAATGTTCCAGTTGTGCTTTTACCAATTCATATTCTTTTACCAAGAATGTGTTAGCCGCTTCCAAACCTCTGTTTTGAGGATGTGTAAACACGATTACAGGAGATGTGCCTTTCCATTTTTGGCTCAAGCATTTCAATGTATCACAAGGTACAGAGAACAGTACAGCTGCCAAATCATCATAAGCACCTTCGCACTGCAATTCCATCACTTGTTGCATAATGGAACAAGCGAATGGAGGCAAATATGTACGAGCCTGAGAAATTGTTTTGCCTTGTGCGCCCCAGATACCCATAGGCAGGTAACCTGTTGCGTGTACCATTTCTTCTGGTGCATAGATAGGCATAATGCCGACTGCACCTTTCCCTGTTTCTGCTTTATAATCATCCATTGCTTTTTTGGGATTTGCTGCAATGTCTTTTAATTGGGATAAGATTGCTTCCACTTTACTCATCGTTTTCTCCTCCTTATTCTGCAACGTTTGCTTCCATCATTTCAACCAGAGCCTGAACACGAGTATCATACTGTGCAGGAGAGAATACACGAGGGTCTGTCTGGTCACCGTCAAAGCTTACATAAGGCAAGCCGTTCTTTTCTTTGATTACTTCAGCTGTTTCTACGTTCAAGAAACTCATCAATTTACAGCTTCTGTTCAAGTGATAAATAACACCATCTACTTTACCATGTTCCATCAAGCCCATCAGCACTTCTGCTTTGTTGCTCAAGCAAGTATTGATGTATGTTCTTGTGTAAGCTTCAGCCATGGAATGCAAAGATTCATCATTTGCATCATATGTCAAGTCCCAGATACCAGGGTAAGCAGAGCCTGTCATAATTGTACCCATGTTTTTCAAAGATTTGAATGTGTGACCCAAATGAGGCCATACAGCAATACCTTCCCATTGTACACGTGTTTTTTCTGCACCTTTGAATGCATAGATACCAGCTTTCAAGTTTTCTTCCAATTCATCAGCAAATGCCTTGAATGTGATTTCAGAATAATCCAAAGAACGTGCTGCAACAATCAGAGCCATGTAGTTGAACAGGTCGAAACCATTCAAAGGAGAAGGTTTATATTTTGTGAAATCAGCAATTCTGTTCCATTGATATACAGAACGCTGTGTTTGATTTTTTACTTCTTGGAATTTTTTCCAGTCAAAAGGTCTGCCACAAATTACTTCCAACTGAGAAATTGCATTTCTGAATTCATCAGCAATGTATGCTTTTGCATATTCAGGAATAGGCATTGTGTGGTTGAAAGGCACGTCGATTACGATACAAGGAATATCCAATTCAACAGCCAAGTTTTCATACCATTTCAACAATGTGTTACAAATGTTGTTACATGTAATAACCAAATCAGGCAGAGGAACGTCAGCAGCAGGAGAGTTCACCAAAACTTCAGGTTTTACACCTGTCATAGCTGCTTCTTTCAAACATTCCATGTAACCCATGTTTACTCTACCGTAAGAACAGCAGTCAATGTTGTAGCCTTTTCTTTCTGCAACATCCAACATATCCAAAGCACCTTTTCTTGCACCAATACCTGCTGCATGTGTTTCAGGATATACCATTGCAATACCCATAGCTACACAAAATTCTGGGGGAGCTACAGAAGCAGACCAACAAACCAAATCGCCTCTTTCTTTTGCTTCTCTAGCGTCTTGGTCGGCTTTGTTCTGATAGTAGCCTAACAATTGTTTTGCTTTCATGCCCTGTGTCAAACTCATTCTAATCCCTCTTTCTTATTTTTTTTGAGCCGCTTCATATGCAAATATCGCTGCACCGAGCGCACCTGTTGTTTGTGGATTTGGTGCCACAATAACGTCTGTTTTCAATACACTTGCCACTGCTCTTACCACACCAGCGTTTTGTGCAACGCCGCCAGTCATGACAACGTCTTTTTCCAAACCACCTCTGTATGCAAGACCACAAGCTCTGCTGGCAACCGACATATGCACACCTTTTATGATGTTGTTTCTACTTTCACCGCTGGAAAGCTGTGAAATCACTTCAGACTCCGCAAATACGGTACAAGTGCTGCTAATTGGTGCGGTGTCTGTTGCTTGTTCATCTAACGTTGCCATTTCGTCCAGCGTTGTTTCCAGAACCCTAGACATAACTTCTAGGAAACGTCCTGTACCTGCCGCACATTTATCATTCATAAAAAACTGCTTGATACCACCTTTGTCATCCAAACGAATTGCTTTTGCATCTTGTCCGCCGATATCAATGATGGTGCGTGCAGTTGGTACCAAATGGTAAATCCCTTTTGCATGGCAGCTGATTTCACTGATTTGTTTGTCTGCACCTTCAAAAGCAAATCTGCCGTATCCAGTTGCAACCACATAATCCATATCTTCTCTTGTGAGTCCGCTGACTTGGTATGCCTGTTCCAATGCTCTTTGGGGACCTGTAGAACCTGTTCCCACCTGAACCACTTCTGCGGCAACAACGTCTTTTCCGTCTTTCAAAATTACCACTTTGGAAGAAGCGGAACCAACGTCAATACCCATTGTGTACATCTTTTGACCTCCTTCAATCACTATGATTGACCATGCGATAAACAAATAAACAATCTTTCATTTGTAATACCCTCCCCGTTTTTGGATATTACATTTTTGTATTGTATGTATAACAGTACAAAAAACCTATATGCAAGATATAAGTTTTCGTGATTTTGCAATGAAAAAACAATATTTCTGCTCTTTCATTTGTCTTGATTATAACATCTTTGTATAAGAAATGCAACTATATTGTTAAAAATTTATTCTATTTTTTCAAAAAAAATATAAAAAAACGTTTCATCTGC
>JAHHTV010000093.1 GCA_020024395.1 Anaerotignum sp.
CAAAAATATACTTGACAAAAATTTGAAAAGATGATAATATTAAATCACATAAAACATATAAGAATACTATGATATATATAGATAGAGCATTTTATTTATAAGGAGGAAGTAACATGACAACAATATATATGGATCATGCAGCAACAACACCTGTAAGAAAAGAAGTTATGGAAGAAATGCTTCCATATTTTACACAATATTATGGTAATGCTTCTGGCATTTATGCAATTGCAAAAGAAAGCAAAAAAGCTTTGGAAAAAGCAAGAGAACAAGTGGCAGCAGGCATTCATGCACAACCTGCGGAAATTTATTTTACAGCAGGCGGTTCTGAAAGTGACAATATGGCATTGCGTGGCGTTGCAGAAGCAATGAAAGCAAAAGGCAATCATATCATCACAACAAAAATTGAACATCATGCAATCTTGCATACTTGTGAGTATTTAGAAAAACATGGTTATGAAGTGACATATTTAGATGTAGATGCAGATGGTAAAGTTTCTGTGGAAGATGTGGCAGCAGCAATTCGTCCAGAAACTATATTGATTTCCGTTATGTTTGCAAATAATGAAATTGGTACCATTGAACCAATCGCAGCGATTGGGAAATTGGCAAGAGAAAAAGGAATTTATTTCCATACAGATGCTGTACAAGCTCTGGGGCATGTTGCCATTGATGTGGAAGAAATGCAAATTGATTTGTTGTCTATGAGTGGACACAAATTGGGTGCACCAAAAGGCATTGGTGCAATTTATATTCGCAAGGGTGTGAAAATAACTCCTTTGATTTTTGGTGGTGCACAAGAAAAGAGAATGCGTGCTGGTACAGAAAATATTGCTGGTATTGTAGGTATGGGAAAAGCTGTGGAACTGGCTGTTTCAGAATTGCCCGAAACAAAAGCAAAATTGGAAAAAATGAGAGATAGACTCATCAATGGTATTTTGACAGCAATTCCAAACAGCAAGTTAAATGGTCACCCTGTAGACAGATTGCCAGGTAACTGTAATATTTCATTTGAGTTTATTGAAGGAGAATCCATGCTGATGTTGTTAGATGCATTAGGCATTGCAGCTTCTAGTGGTTCTGCTTGTACTTCTGGTTCCTTAGACCCTTCTCATGTATTACTGGCGATTGGTCTACCACATGAAAAAGCACATGGCTCTTTGAGATTGACATTAGATATTGATAATACAGAAGAAGATATTGATGTGGTATTGGAAAAATTACCACCAATTGTACAAAGATTACGAGAAATGTCTCCTTTATATATGGCACAAAAATAAAATAACCAAAAAGAACAAAAGAACATAGGAGGATACGATTATGGAATATAGTGAAAAAGTAATGGATCATTTTATGAACCCAAGAAACGTAGGAGAAATTGAAAATGCTAGCGGTGTGGGTACTGTGGGCAATGCAAAATGTGGTGATATTATGAAAGTATCATTGCAGATAGAAGATGGTGTGATACAAGATGCAAAATTCCTGACATTTGGTTGTGGTGCAGCTGTGGCAACCAGCTCTATGGCGACAGAATTGGTAAAAGGAAAAACAATACAAGAGGCTTTGGAAGTAACAAATAAAGCAGTTATGGAAGCTTTGGACGGACTGCCACCTGTAAAAGTACACTGTTCCTGTCTTGCAGAAGAAGCATTGCATGCTGCATTGTGGGATTATGCAGAAAAAAATCACATTGTCATTGAAGGTTTGAAACCTCCTGTAAATGATGTAGACGAATTACATCATCATGAATAATGATAAAACACCAAAATTCTAATATTATTTGGAAAATAGAAGTACCTTACCTCACATTTTGGTGATAGTTAGAAATCCGATATTCCATGAATATCGGATTTTTTTGTAAGTATTTGGATATACTTGTTTCTGACAAAAAGATATGATAGCATAAAACAAAGAATAAAAAAGGATAGGTGAATATTTTGGAGAAAAAAAGAGTGATTGTTGGTATGTCAGGCGGTGTGGATAGTTCCACGGCGGCGTATTTGTTGAAACAACAAGGATATGAAGTGTTGGGCGTTACTATGGGTATGTGGCAAGAGCATGAAGAAGAAGGCGGCTGCGGAAATATGGCGGCTGTGAAAGATGCCTCTCGTGTGGCAGAAAAATTGGGCATTGCATATGAAGTATTGGATTTTCGGAAAACATTTCGAGAAAATGTTGTAGAATATTTTATGGATAGTTACGAAAAAGGATTGACACCAAATCCTTGCATTGTGTGCAATCGCCGTGTAAAATGGGAGGCTTTGCAGGAATACGCAGACAAAGTGGGGGCAGATTATATTGCAACAGGACATTATGCAAGGATTGAAAAACACCCAAAAACAGGACGATATGCCATTTGTGCATCTGCGACAGAGACAAAAGACCAAACATATGCATTGTATCGTTTGACACAACAACAACTTGCAAAAACATTGATGCCCATTGGTGATTATGAAAAACAAGAAGTAAGAGAAATTGCAAAAAATATTGATGATTTTATTGCAAAAAAATGTGATAGCCAAGATATTTGTTTTATTCCAGATGGAGATTATACAAAATTTATACAACAACAAAGAGCAACCGTGTATCCAAGCGGAAACTTTGTGGATATGCAAGGCAATGTATTGGGAAAACATAAAGGTTTGGTACATTATACAGTCGGACAAAGAAAAGGATTGGGCATTGCGTTTGGAAAACCGATGTATGTATTTGGTTTAGATGCAGAAAAAAATGAAGTCATTCTTTGTGAAAATGAAGCATTGTTTTCACATATTGTTTATGCAACAGAAATCAACTGTATGGCAATACCAAAATTTGAAGAAGGTATGCGTTTTCAAGCAAAAATAAGATATAGCAACAAACCTGCATGGTGTAGTGTGCGCATGGTAGATGATGATGTTTTGGAATGTACATTTGATGAACCACAAAGAGCTATCACACCAGGACAAGCATTGGTGTTATATGATGGGCAGTATGTGGCAGGTGGTGGTACCATATTGGGTACAACTTATCATAAAGCGGTTGAAAAATAAAATGTTTTTTGAAATGATTGCAAAAAATGTATAAATTTTCTGTATAAATCAAGAAAATACACGTTTTTGTTGTATTTTGTAATTGCAAGTCTATACAGTTTGTGGTATCATGATAAATGGAGTAATGAATTACGCAGAAATGATTATACCGTTTATTGGCGGTCTGGCACTCTTTATTTATGGCATGAACATTATGGCACAAGGTTTGCAAAATGCCGCAGGTTCTAAAATGAAAACCATTTTGGAGGCATTGACACAAAACAAATTGATGGGCATTGCCATTGGTGCATTGGTGACTGCGATTGTGCAGAGTTCTTCTGCAACAACGGTTATGGTAGTTGGTTTTGTAAATGCCAGCTTGATGAATTTGTCACAGGCGATGGGTGTTATTATGGGGGCGAATATTGGTACAACCATAACAAGCTGGTTGGTATCTAGTTCTGAATGGGCAAAAATGTTTAGTCCAGAAACCATTGCACCGATTGCAGTAATGCTTGGTGTGATACTTTCTATGAGTGGTAAAAATGCAAGAAAGAAAGAAATTGCATCTATCATCATTGGTTTTGGTATATTGTTTATTGGTATTCAAACCATGTCTAGTGCTGTAGAACCTTTGAAAGATTCAGAAGCATTTCGTTCTTTGTTTGTAACATTGGGTACAAATCCGTTGTTGGGTATTTTTGCAGGTGCATTTGTTACTGCGATTATACAAAGTTCCTCTGCTTCACAAGGTATTTTACTTTCTTTGGCGGCGTCTGGATTGGTGCCTTTTAATGCGGCGGTATATATTATCATGGGTCAAAATATTGGTACTTGTGTAACTGCATTGATTAGTGGTATTGGGGCAAATAAAACAGCAAAATGTGTTGGTTATATGCATTTGATGTTTAATATTACAGGTGCAGTGATATTCAGCATTGGGGCGATTATTTATTTCACAATGCTTAATCCAGCAATGGGTGGAGATATTATCACACAGACAGAAATTAGTGTCATTCATACCATGTTCAATATTGGTACAACCATATTGATGATACCATTATCTGGTTTGATTATCAAATTGGCGATGAAACTCAACCATGTAGAAGATATGAACAAAACAGACGAAAGCCAGTTGGTACATTTGGACAAACGTATGTTGGAAACACCAAGCCTTGCGGTAGAAGGGGCAAAACTGGAGACCATACGTTTGGGACAAATTGCATTGGAAAATTTGCAAAAAGCAATTAGAGCAATTACAGAAAAAGACCAAGAAATGACAGAAGAAGTCAAAAACAGAGAAACTGTCATTGACAGAGTATGTGACAATATTTCAGAATATTTGATTAAATTGTGTACATTGCAAATCAGTGAAAAAGATAACCAAATGGTAACTTCATTATTGAATACAATCAGTGATATGGAACGTGTGGGTGACCATGCGGAAAATATTGCAGAACTTGCGGAAGAAATGGACAGAGAAGATATTGCATTTTCTGATATGGCTTTAGATGAATTACGTACCATGACAAAAGCAACCGTTTCCAGTTATGAAAATGCTTTGAAAGCATTGGCAAATGATGACATTACATTTGCCATGAAAACAGCAGCATTGGAAGAACAGGTGGATAGCTTGGAAAAACAACTGCGTGCAAGTCATATTGATAGACTTTCTAATGCAGAATGTAGTGTCAATTCTGGTATTCATTTCTTGGAAATGTTGGGCAATCTGGAACGTGTGTCTGACCATGCGATGAATATCGCACAGGTGGTGTTGAATGAAAACAAAGAAGAAAAAAGACACCATAGTGAACCATTGACAACAAATTGATATTTGTTTATAAATAGCACTATCTGTAAAATCGTATATGTTTAAGACTCAAACAAATTTTATTTGTTTGGGTCTTTTTGGTTTGGCAAATAGACGTTTATGTTTTTTTGTGCTATATTTGGAAAAATGGATAGAAATATAGAATTGTTGGAGGGAATGGTATGTGGTTTTGGTGGTTTCTGTTTTTTGGAAATTTGTTGATACCAATCACGCTTATTGTTGCAGGAAGAATGATGTGGAAACATTGTCCAAAAGAAATCAATAAATATATAGGATACCGCACAAATCGTTCTATGAAAAATATGGATACTTGGAAATTTGCACATGATTATTGTGGACGGCTTTGGTGGAGAATTGGTTGGATTATGCTGTTTTTATCTATTCTTTTACAAATTCCATTTTTTGATAGTACAATTGATATGATTGGGATTGTTTGTGGAATGATTTGCAGTGTACAAGTCATCATTTTGATGGCTTCCACTTTTTTCACAGAAAAGGCTTTGAAAAAAACATTTTTTGAAAATGGCACACGTAGATAAATTTTAGTTTATGCATATATCTGATGAAGATGTATGTTATCCACCAAAATGGTGGATTTTTTTATGGGAAAAAGATATATTTTGATGATTTCAGACATATATATCAACCAAACAAAAAAGAAGGAGCATGACTATGCCCAAAGTATATTTAAGCCCATCTTTACAAGAATATAATACTTATGTGAATGGAGGAACAGAAGAAGAATTTGCAAATTTGATTGCAGATGCTATGGAGCCATATTTGATGGCATCTGGTATTTCTGTTGGCAGAAATAGCCCAGAAATGAGTTTGGGAGAAGCCATTGCACAGTCAAATGCAGGGGATTATGATTTACATTTTGCCATACATTCCAATGCTGCCCCACCTGCTTTGGCAGGGCAACTGCAAGGTACAGATGCATATTATTTTTATAACAGCCCATATGGCGAAGAAGCGGCAAATTTTGTAGTGGATAATATGAAACAGATTGTACCAAAACCAAATAAAGTGGAGGCTGTACCAACAGCAACATTGCGAGAATTGCGACGTACCAATGTACCTGCGGTATTGGTGGAAGTGGGGTATCATGATAATAAAGAGGAGGCAGATTGGATAAAAGAAAATATCAATGAGATTGCAAAGGCATTGGCAAAATCGATTACAGATTATTTTGGTGTACCATTCCAAACACCAAAAGAATAAATTGTATAAAATATACAGTATTTTGATAAAAAAATATTATTTTTCATAAAAACAATGCATAGAAGAAAAAATGTCGAAATAAAAAAAGGAAAATCATGACAAGCGTAGTATATATA
>JAHHTV010000094.1 GCA_020024395.1 Anaerotignum sp.
AATTAATATATAGCGAATTTTTCGCCGTATGCTTTACAGTTTGCTTTGCCGTCTGCATCAGGGAAACCGCAAATCATCAAACCTTCATCCATAACGTCTGCACCGTCTTTGTTACATCTTTCGTACCAATCACGCATCCATTGACCATCTCCCCAGCCGTAAGAGCCAAAGATTGCAACTTTTTTGCCTTTCAGGTCACCTTCAATGCCAGTGAAGAATGGGTCAAATTCTGCTTCTTCTAATACTTCATCGCCCATTGCGGCACAACCGAATGCAATTTTATCATAATCGTTGACACTACCTTGGAATGCGTCTACGGAAAATACTTCAGCATCGGCACCAATACCTGCTGCGATTTCATTTGCCATAGCAGCTGTATTACCTGTGCCACTCCAATAAATAACTGCAATTTTACTCATAAAAAAATGCCTCCTTTTTCATAAAAAAGATATTGTTATAAAAAATATAATATAGTATCAAGCAGCACCCAAGAGGGAGAGTATGGGTGTGCCTGCGGCTACCTCTTCCATTAGTCGTTCGCGACAATTTTCGTAGCATTGGAAAATACGCAATGCTTTTTGTTCATCACCATATACTTTCCAATATCCAACACATTTATAATTTTGTCCTTTTTGCTTGATAAAACAAAAGACATCAGCAGGTGGATAACCAAGGAAAAATCCGATTTCATGCGGAAATTCACAATATGCCTGCATTCTGCTACGCAGAAATTGAATGGTCTGACAAAATGCTTTGGGATTGCCCAGTGTTTCGGGATAACCCAAAGAAAGCAGATATTGTTTGACGTGCGGTGTGCGTAAATAACGCAACATTGCTTTTTGTCGATAAACCATCAAAAACACACGCTTTTTACAGCTGTAAAGATATACAATATGTATGCCGTGTGGTTGCAGTTGCTTTTGATAGGACGCAATTTCTTCTCGATATTGTGGTAACAATTCCAAGGGAAATGAAAATAAATTTGCTTGTTTGCGTCCTAATAAAGTAGGTGCCGCATGATGAATTAATTCTGTTTCAAAAAAAGACAATATAGGTCACCACGCTTTCGAAAAATGTTAGTTGATACTAACTTCATGATATCAATATATCCAAATAATCAACAGCAATGTTCTGCCAAAATCTTTTTCAGTGCAGAAGAAGAGCTGCTGTGAGAACGTGCAATAGAAATGTTATTTTTTTCTGCTTCTTGCACGGCTCCGTTTGCCATGATATGAGAAACGGTGGAAGTAAACAGTATAATTAAATCTGCTTTTCCGATTTGAGAACGGAAATTCCCAGGTAACTGTGTAAATACTTTACTTTTGCAATTATATTTTTTGCAAATATCCATATATTGACGTACCATTCTATCATGACCACCAACGATGACAACACTCATAAATATACCTCCTGTTCTGAAAAAATAATTGTTAGTATAAACTAACTATACTGCAAAAATAAATAGTTAGTAAAAACTAACTCATGTTTGTATGGTATCACATCATACAAAAAATGTCAATACAATTTTTATTGTATTTGCAAAGTTTTTTATTTGGGTTTTTGTTTGTGTTTTATTTGTCATGTATTTTTTGAAGAAAAATGGCTTTTTTTGATAAAAATATGCATAAAAAAGGTTGACAATATAAAACGAGAGCAGTAAACTATTCGAAACATGAGTAAATGAAAGTAAATAAATGAAAAACAAATTTTAGGAGGAATGCATTATGTGGAAAGATTGTTTAAAATGTGACAGAGCTTGGATGTTTGTAGGTGGTATTGCAGCAGCAATCATTGGTAAAAAAGTATTGCAAAGCAAAACAACAAGAGAACTTTGTGTAAAAACTGTTGCACAGGCTATGAAATTGCAACAAGATGCACAAACAACATTTGCAAATATCAAAGAAGAAGCAGAAGATATTTGTTGTGATGCAAAAAAACAAGCAACAGCAGCTTGTGATTGTGAACAGTAAGAATTGGGGGCATTGAAATGAGATATGCCATTCGATATGACCAATCCGGTAGATTACGTTTGCGTATGGGACAATATGCCTTTTCAGAAGAAGAAGGCTGGGGGATTGCATATCTATTACGCCAACAAAAAGGGGTAACACAAGTTCGCACTTGTTCACAAAATGGTAGTATACTGATATTGTATACAGAAGAAGCAAATCGAACAGATTTATTAAATTTTGTTGGAAAATTGCGGAGAAAAGATATTCCTCAAGTAGAACCAAAAGGGGAAGAAAATGTGCAAGCCATTGATTTACGCTTTCAAGAAAAAATCGGTGGTATGATTGTTAAAAGAATTGCAGCAAAATTGTTGATACCTTTCCCATTGCGTGCGTTGCGTACAGTGGTTTATGCAATGCCATATATTGGACGTGGTTTATGCAGTTTATGCAAAGGGAAAGTAAATGTCAATGTATTAGATGCAACAGCCATTGCAGCATCATTGTTGAAAGGTTCTTTCCGTTCTGCATCTTCCATTATGTTCTTATTGTCATTGTCTGATGTTTTAGAAGAATATACCAAAAAACGTACGGAAACTGCATTGACAGCAAGTTTGGCAATCAATATTGATAAAGTTTGGTTGGTAACACCAGAAGCAGATGTTTTGGTATCTTTGGCAGATATCAAATCTGGTGATGTGTTGCGTATTCGCACAGGTACAATGATACCTGTAGATGGTAAAGTTGTGTCTGGGGAAGCCATGATAAATGAAGCAACCATGACAGGAGAACCTTTGGCTGTTAGAAAGACAGAAGGTTCTATGGTGTATGCAGGTACATTGGTGGAAGAAGGTTCTGTTGCTGTGGAAGTTATGGCAGTAAATGCAGAAACCAGAATACAACGTATTATGGATATGATTGCAGCATCAGAAGAATTAAAAGCTGGTGTGCAAGGAAAAGCAGAACGTTTGGCTGACCGTATTGTACCATTGCATCTATTGACAGCCGCCGCAGTATATCTGTTTACCAGAAATACAGTGAAAACATTGGCTGTATTGACTGTAGACTACTCTTGTGCAATTAAAATGGCAACACCGATTGCAGTAATTTCTGCAATGAGAGAAGCAGCAAACCATAATATGATGGTAAAAGGTGGCAGACATTTGGAAGCATTTGCAGAAGCAGATACCATTATATTTGATAAAACAGGTACATTGACAGAGGCTTGTCCGCAAGTTTCTGAGGTGCTTGCATTTGGTGATTATAGCAGAGCAGAAATATTGCGTACAGCAGCTTGCTTGGAAGAACATTTCCCACACAGCGTGGCAAAAGCGATTGTAAGACAGGCAGAAAAAGAAAGTTTGTTCCATGAAGAACGTCATGCAGAAGTACAATATGTGGTGGCACACGGTATTGCATCTGCATTAGATGGACAAAAAGTCATTATTGGTAGTCCGCACTTTGTATTTGAAGATGAAGGTGTTGCTCTGACAGAGGCGCATAGAGCGAAACTGGAACAAGCAGGTGGAAATGACTCCGCAGTATATCTTGCGATTGGACAAGAATTGGTGGGGGCAATATTTATACATGACCCTGTGAGAATAGAAGCAGCAAAAGTGATTGCAGCATTAAAAGAAACTGGTATTACAAATGTCATTATGATGACAGGTGATGGCGAAAATGCAGCAAAAGCAGCAAGTGAACAGTTGGGCATTACAGAATATTATGCAAGAGTATTGCCAGAAGATAAAGCATCAAAAGTGGAAGAAATCAAAGCAAAAGGACACAAAGTCATTATGGTGGGCGATGGTATCAACGATTCACCAGCATTGTCAGCAGCAAGTGTTTCTGTTGCGATGAAAGATGCTTCTGATTTGGCAAGAGAAGTGGCAGATATTGCTTTACTTTCCGCAGATTTATCAGAATTGGTAACATTGCGTCGCTTAAGTCAAGCTTTGATGCGTCGTATTGGTATCAATTACAAAGCAATCATTACATGGAATACAGGATTGCTGTTGTTGGGACTTATGGGTATTATGCAACCAACCGTTTCTGCATTTTTCCATAATATTTCTACGGTTGTTATTAGTGGAAGCAGTATGCGACCATTGTTGAAAGACAAAAAAGAAGATTGATATGATACGTTTTATATTGTATAAAATGCATTTTGTATGATATGAAATAGAACAAAATAGGAGCTACTTTTTAGAGAAAAGTATGCTCCTATTTGCGTTTTATAAAATACGTTTTGGACAAAAATCAATATAATCAGAAGCAACCAAGTGATACATAATTTCGTCAAAATAGACTTGCAATGCCTGTTTGTGATTTTGTGTACCATGCAAATGCCCATAAACAACCATAATAATAGGAGAAGATTTGAAAATTTCTGTAAATGCAGAAGGGTCGTGTTTTTCATTGACAGGTGGATAATGCAACATAACAATGATTTTTTTTGCACCTTGATACATTGCCATATCCAATGATAATCGCAAACGGATTTGCTCACGATGATATATTTTTTCATCTTCTTTTGTAAAAGAGATGTCATTGGGACACGTCCAACCTCTTGTACCACAAATGAAATAATCTTCATAAGGTATGGTGCCATTTTTCAAAAATTTCATATGCGGAAATTGCCCTTCTAATTTTGCAGAAGATTTCCACCAATAATCATGATTGCCAGAAAGCAATATTTTTTTGCCTGGCAGATTGTCAATAACAGAAAGGTCTTTTTGTGCATCAGATAGATGCATTGCCCATGAAATATCGCCTGGAAGCAATACGGTATCTTGTGGTGTGATGGTATCCTGCCATTGCGTGATGATACGGTCAGCATGATTTTTCCAATTTTCTCCAAAAATGTCCATAGGTTTTGGCTTGGCAAAACTAAAATGCAAATCGGCTATCGCAAATAATGCCATAAATGAATGTCCTTTCTATGTGTCAAACACGATACATTTCTGCCATGATATTGAGCTTTTTATTAAATTCGTGTAAAGCGTCTATATCATCGCTATTCCAAATGCGTATAAATTCTTTGTTGATTTCGTTCATATCGTTTAATTGTGCTACAAAATACAGGTTATGTATGTTATCTAATATATTGGATACCAGATGATTACGGATTTCATTGAGCTGTTGGGCATTTGTGATTTCCTCTCGTATGGTTGCCATTTCGGTATCCAAATGGAAAGCCGCTTCTGCACAATGTGTTAAGCGGTCTTGCAATTCTTGTGGAATATTGCCGCTATATTTATATCGCAAGGAATGTTCAGCAGTTGCCCAGAAATTCATGGCATTTGTACGGATTTGTATTTCTGCTGGAATTTCTTTTTCACCAAGTGCCGTATACAAGGGATAACGAATGATAATATGATAACTACGATAACCACTTGGCTTTGTATTGGTAATATAGTCCCGTTCTTCTACAATGGTCATATCTTTTCGGCTGCGTACCAAATCAATGACTTTGGGGATATCTTCCACAAATTGGCATAAAATGCGTATGCCGGCAATATCCTCGATTTCTTGTGTAATACGACGGACAGGAATTTGTTTTCTGCCTGCTTTGTCCATGATGCTGGCAGGGCGTTTGAGTCTGCCTGTAACAGAATCGATTGGGGAATAAATACCAAGTTGTCGACATTCTTTATCCAAGCTTTGAAATTTCAAAAGCAGTTCGTCCACAGCTTGTGCATATGGGTATAATAATTCTTTCCAGTTGATAATATCCAATACAATCACCTAATTTCTGTTTTGCTTTTTTCTATTATTATAGGGTATTTTGTGACAAAGGGCAATCATTCTGAAAGTGCTTGCCATATAATTTTTGGTGTTTTTTCGCCAAATTCTGATTTTGTCAATGAGAAACAAATGGTATCACAAATCAAACCATCAAACCGCTGCTCTGCTTGACGCAAAATACCTTCTTGCAAAAAACCACATTTTTTGAGAACATTGTGAGAACGTGTGTTAAAGTGATAGGCATAAGCCGTAATCAAAGAAACGTGGAAATAAGAAAAAGCATAAGAAATGACAACTTTGGCAGCTTCTGTCATAATTCCTTTTCCCCAGTGAGAAGAAGCAAGAGAGTAGCCAAGCATCAAAGCATTTGGATTTTCTCGTTTTGGGTCTGGAATCAGTCCGATTGTACCAATGACATTGTATTGAATGTTTTGTGTAAT
>JAHHTV010000095.1 GCA_020024395.1 Anaerotignum sp.
CCATTAAACCCATCTTCAAATACATAACAATTTTGTGGTTCACATGCAATTAACTCTGCTGCCTTCAAAAAGATATCTGGTGCAGGTTTACCATGTTTTACATCTTGCCCACTCACAATGGCATCAAAATAATCTGTCAATCCACTTGTTTCTAAATTATGTAAAATCATACTGCGTTCACTACTGCTTGCTAGTGCAATACCATATTCTGCTTCTCGAAAATATTGTAATATCTGACGTACCCCTTGTTTTTCAGGAACTGCAATTTGTAAATGTTCTCTTACCATTTGCATACCTGCATCACGAAATTGTTCTGCATTTACATCAGGGTAATAACGATGAATGATTTCTAACAAATATGCACCACTACTACCACAAATGGCAATGGGAAATTCTGGATGTGCAATTTGTCCAAACTGCTTGGCAACTTCCAACCAACTCATTTGATACAATTTTTCAGTATCAAACAGCAATCCATCCATATCAAAAATTGCACCTTTTTTCATATTTTCTACCTCCTATTCGTTTAATAGATACCACAAATGAAATACCAACACATTTTTTGTGCTGGTATTTGTTATGTTTATTCCTCTACAATTTGTATCACTGTACCAATTTTTACAGTAGGCATCTCTTTATTTTCCACATAAATGGTACCTGGCAGCTCCACTTCTGTTTGCCCGCTAAAATTGATGGTACAATGTCCCAATCCTGCAAGTGTCACAGGTGCTTCTTCTCCCACTGCTGTAATGCGATATGTTTCTTCGTCTACTTTCAATAATTGTCCTGCAACAATTTCTCCATGAATGGGTTCTACTGTTATACTATAACAATAGTCTTGCAATTCTGCTGGTGCAGAATTGCCAAATAAAATAAACATATTTGCTTCTTGAAACTCATCTACACAACTTCCCATACCAATGACTTTGTTTTCATAAATTATTTTCATCGTTTTAACCTCTTTTTTATCATTTTTTCTGTTTTCGCTATATTTTGATAAGCGAAAATTTCTGCTGAGGGGACGCTCAAAAACTTCCACTTTATCTACCTATTTATTACATAACATACAAACCAACACTTGCTGCAAATGCAATCAATACACGAATCCAACCAGTCAAAAATCTGGAATACATGACAGACACTACCCCAACTTCTATGGTTTCTGTTTCTGCTTCTGCCAAACCTAACCCTACTGGAATAAAGTCACACGCACCCTGACAGTTGATTGCAAACAATGCAGGCAATGCCATATGTGGTGCAATATTGCCTTTCCCAATTTCTGCACCAATCAATGTACCAATAATTTGTGCGATAACCGCACCAGGGCCCAACAATGCGGATAATCCTGGAATAGAACAAATCACACCCAATGCAACCAAACCAAATATATTATTTGCAAATGGTGTCAACACAGATGCAAATGCATTCCCAAAACCAGAACCATTGATAATACCAATCAACATAGATACAAATGCCATAAATGGTAATAATGTTGTGATACAAGTTTGAATGGCATCTCTTGCTGCCTGATAAAATGTATTGACAACTTTTCCGGCACCCAAGCCAACTTTTGTCAACAAAGATTTATTTTTCTGTTGTGCCAATGTTTCAGACACTTTTTGGTCTGCATTAAATTTTACTTTTTGTGTTGTTTCTTCTTTGGCACTTGCTGTTTCTTCTTCCCATTTCCCTGATGCAGGTGCATCTGCTTCTGCCAAAGAAATTTGTTGTGATGTTACCGCAGACACATAAATATCTTCTGTAATAAATTTTGCCATTGGGCCAGATTTTCCAACAGGCATAATGTTTATAGTTGGAATACCTTTTTTGGGGTAAATGCCACAACGCAATGTACCACCACAGTCAATAATAACCAAACCCAATTCTTCTTCTGGACAATTTGTCTGAAATCCATTGACAGGTTCCATACCAGAAAGTGATACAATTTTTTGCAAACATTCTGGTTCTGCACCGCCACCTGTAATATACATCACTTTATTTCTTTTTGCTGTTGGTTTTACCACCAATGGACCACCAAAACCACCAGTACCTCTTTCAATACGAATGGAACGATACTCTTCCATGTTTCTACCTCCTCAAATGCTTCTTACTTCGCCACGTGCAATTCTCTACTCAATTTCACGCCTTGTTGTTTTTCTACAAAACGTGTGGTAAATTCTGTTGCCCAACCAGAAATAAAGTTTGCAACCAAACCAACCAACAAATATCTCACAGCCAACGGTGTTACATCTAATCCCAACATGGTGATACCATTTGCAATACCCAACCAAATAAATAATTCAGAAGCATTGATATGTGGGAAAATACCATTGTTTGTATGACAATGATATGTTGCAGAAGCATAATAACAAGGTTTATAAAATTCTGGTAAAAATCTACCAATAGAAAGTGCCATAGGGTTACCCAACATAAAAGCACTAATAAACGGCAATACCATATATCTCAAAAGAGGATTTTTGGTACAAATTTTTGCAAATTTTTCTACTTTGTCATCCCCTGCCAATGCAATAATAGAATTCATACATACCAACAACATCAATATCGTTGGAATAATGCCTGTTACCCAGCTCATAAACTGCTGTCCACCCAATGTGAATAAATTCATAAAACCAGAAGCTAATTCAATGATAAAATCCATATTCTTCCACCTTCCTTATTGTACATGATTTTGACTTTTTCTGAATAAATTTCCCATAGAATGCCCAAAACGTGCAAGTGGTGTTGGTGGATATTCAATATGTTCTCCTGCCATATAAGTACGATATGTCAAAGAAGCATCAATAATGGCTTTTCCCAAATTTTTATGTCCCTTTGGCAAATCAGCTTCTGTCAAATATCCAATATGTTTCCCTTCAAATCCAGAAAGCGGTTTGACACGTGCAAAACAGGTAACTCCTTCTAATTTGCGTGCTGTTTGTATCACCCCTGCATCATCAATTAAAAACAGAACAATCGCCCCTGCAAAAAAACCACCAGATTTTCTGCCACAAGCCACTTTGCCTTGTCGACGCAGTTTCAAAAATTCATTTGAAAAATGTTTCATCTGTATGCCGCTCAATATCATTTGCAGTAAAAACATTGCCAATAATGCAACTGCCAATTGTACCATTTTGTTCTCCTCCACTCTATGACTTATCTACCAACTTGCAAATACAATGCATGCAACAATGCTTGAAAATCTTTTGCATTTGCAATTTTTTCTAATAATGCTGTATCCTGTGTAATATGCATAATTTCATCATATACACGAATGAGCAATTCTTCTTGTTTGCTTTCTTCTGGCAATGCCAGTAAAAATATAATGCGAACATGGTGTTGCTGGTATGTGATTGGTTCTTCAAATACACCAATCGCTAACACCAATTTGTCGCTTGCATACTGCACTGTATGCGGAATGGCAATGGTATCAAATACCATACTGCCCCTTTCCTCTCTACATTGCAAGCGTTCCTTAAAATCTTTGTCAAGCTGTCCTGACGCTGTCAAACAATCCACCATATATGCAATTCCTTGTTCATAAGAAGTGCATGTATCCAATCGGAAAAATTTCCCTTGATCCAATAAACTTGCCATCACAAACCAGTTATTGTCTAATACTGGTACTTCTATCTGGTCCCAATATCGTGCTTTTTCAATTTTGTGAATTAACTCTTGCTCTTGAAATATCTCATAAATACGAATGACGGGTCTTTTGCAAGAACAATTTAAGTCTACGGTTGTCAATACAATATCATATCCATTCAAAATATCGCTTGTAATGGTATCATAAGGAAACACAGTCAATTCAGCAGAACTATCTAACACTTTACGAAGCTGTGCAGCCATCAGCCTTGCTGTCACACGCCCTGTACCACAAACCACAGCAACATGAAATACTTTTTTGTGTTTTTGACTGTTTTCTTCTAAAAAAATACTAAAATAAGATGCCAAATATCCTTTTTCATCTTCAGATACAACACAATCATATTCCTCTTGTATCACATTTGCTGCAATATTCGCCATACGATATGCCAATGGATATTTTTTTTGCAATTCTTCAACGAGCGGGTTTTTGAGGCGTACACGAAAACGTAACCGATTGACCATAAACATCAGATGATACAAAAATTCTTCTGTAAATTCTCCACTATCTATGGTAATATTCATTTCTATTTTGATACGTTCCAATACACGCTCCATCAATCCCTGAACAGAATTATCCAACGAAATACATTGCATGACTTCCAAATCCGATGGTGTACGCATACCAATAATTGGCAAAAACACAAAAATTCGTTCTTCTATTGGCAATGTAATATGCAAAAACTGCTCTATATGATGTAAAAGTGTATCCACAAATGCAAATTCTTGTCTTTCTGTCAAATCGTAAAATTGTTCTGGAAGTGTACCAATGCCATGTTCTTTTAAATATCTATCCAGCATCAGTGTCAAAAACATTAAAAACGACTGCTGTACACTCATTCCCCAACTACTTTTGGCAAATGTTTTTGTAACCATTTGCACAATTTCTGCATCTAGTGGATATTCTCCATATAATGTATGATACGAATTTTCTAAAACATATTTGCGAATATCCATTTCACAGCCACATAATAACAATCCTCTGTTTTGTTTTCCTACAATGGAAATGTTATATTGTTGCAATTCCGCTCTCAATTTTTTCAAATCACCCACAAATGTTGTGCGAGCAATATTCATTTCATATGCCAATTCGTCCATCAACACAGGCTCTTGTGCTTGCAATAGCTTTTCAAAAATATATTCCATACGATTTGTCACACAATTTAGCACATCATCTGTACGATATAATTGCTCTACCATTTTGCGATACTGTGTCATATCAAATATCCGTAGTGTATAATTCCCACGCATACCATCTATGCTCGCATGTGGTTTCAAAACTTCATTTAGTTGTTTGATGTCATTTCGTATTGTACGCTCACTAACATCGAGTTTTGATGCAAGGGTAGCCACGGTCATTGATTGTGCTTTTTGAAAAATATGTATCAACTGTGCCAATCTATTTTCATAAAACGAAGACTTCACCTTACATCAAACCTTTCTTTATGTTTATCCGCGTGATTTTCCACCTGAAATATTGATGGTTGTACCAGTTATATAACTTGCACGTTCAGAAATCAGGTATGTCACCAAATCACCCACTTCGTCCAATTTTCCATCCTTGCCCAAAGGAATCACTTTGCTATAATCTGTGGACAATTCTTCTGGCTTGCAACCACGTGTATATGCCAGTGCTGCATTGTATGCCTCTGTACGCAAACCTGTCGCCTCCATAATACCAGGGGCGCAAGCCAATACACGAATTTGATATTTTCCAAGTTCTTTTGCCCAAGAACGTGTAAAACTATCCACAGCCCCTTTTGTTGCAGCATATGCAGACTGTCCCTGAGAACCTTCTTTGCCAGATTCAGAAGACATATTGACAATCACACCGCTTTTCTGTTTGACCATTTGTTTTGCACAAGCCTGTGCACACAAGAATACACCTTTTACATTTACAGCAAACATTTTTTCAAATGCAGTATCATTCAATTCATATTGTGGTTGTTCTCCTACCACATCTACCAACAATCTTGGCAAGTTAATACCCGCATTATTTATCAGTGCATCAATTTTACCATATTTTTCCACTACAAAAGCTACCATTTTTTCCACACTGTTTCTGTCTGTCACATCACATTGTACATAAAAAATACCTTCTGTTTCTGTTCCAGTTTGTACATTCATGTCCACAACCACTGTCGTTGCACCTTCTCGAACCAAAGATTGTGCAATATGCTTACCAATACCAGATGCACCTCCTGTGACAATGGCAACTTTGCCATCTAAATTCAGCCAATTTTGACTCATTGAAAATTCCTCCCATCTGTTTGTACTTAATTTTACAAAAATACAACACTTTTGTTTGTTACTATTTTAGATGAGAAGATATATTTTTTTAATGCCATATTTTGCAACCATATGGAAATATATAAATACACCATTTTTCCATATCCATTGCAATTTTATGTACCAATTCCAAAAAGCCTTTATTTTTCAATAAAACAAATAC
>JAHHTV010000096.1 GCA_020024395.1 Anaerotignum sp.
AAAAAAGACAATAAAAAAAGTGAATAAATAAATACTCACTTTTTTTATTGTTAAAATTATTCAGCTTTGATTGCGCCTGTAGGACAAGCGCCAGCGCAAGTACCACAATCGATACATTCAGCAGCTGTGATTTCATAAACGCCACCAGCTTCGTGGATACAGCCTGTAGGACATTCGCCAGCACAAGCACCACAACCGATACATTCAGGTCCGATTACATGAGCCATTGGAAAACACCTCCTTTATCATTCTACAAGCTTATTTTATCTCAAAAGTGTCTGATATGCAAGGTAAATTTCAGAAATTTCTCATAAATTTTGTTACTAAATTTTGTACAATTTTCAAGCAAAACACGAAAGTGGCAGAATATCAAGTATTCGCAAAACCTATGGATTTAATGGGTCTTTTGATATTTTTGCATCTTGTTTTTGAAATTCTCGTCTGGAAACTTGATATTCTTCCGCAGACAAACGAATTTCATCATATTCTGCTTGTGTGATGGGGCGTACAATTTTTGCTGGAAAGCCATATACCATACTATTTGGTGGTACAATCATACCACGTCGTATCAATGCACCTGCACCAATAAAGCTATTTTCTCCAATGACAGCGCCATCTTGTATAATAGCACCCATACCAATCAATACATTATCTTGGATGGTGCAGGCATGTACAATAGCATTATGCCCAATGGTGACACCACTACCAATATGCACATCATAACCAACTTCAATATGTACGGTACTATTCTCTTGAAAATTGGTGTTGCTGCCAATGGTGATGGATTGGTGTTCTGCACGAATGACAACACCAGGATATGCAATGATGTTTTCACCCATTGTCACATCACCAATGATGGTGGCTGTTGGAAAAATATAACAAGAGTCAGGGACAAAAGGGGTATATTGCTTGAATTTTCGTATCATAGAAAAAACCCTCCCAAAATCAATTTTATGATACTGTTATGATACCATAAAAAAACGCCTTGACAAGAGAAAAAAATGGACATACAATCATTTTGCAAATGATTTGCATTTACGAGAGGGAAAAAAGAAAAAGGAGATTTGAAAATATGAAAAAAGCATTGGCAATTTGTTTGAGTACATTGTTTTTGTTAACAAGTTGTGGGGGACAGAAAGCAGATACACAAACAGCAGATAATGATATGACAGTGGTGACAAGTTTTTATCCAGTGTATGTGTTGGCGTTGAATGTGACAGATGGTGTGGAAGGCGTGACGGTCAAAAATATGGCACAACCACAAACAGGCTGTTTACATGATTATGAATTGACAACGGCAGATATGAAATTGTTGGAAAATGCAGATGTGTTATTGGTCAATGGTTTGGGTATGGAAAGTTTTTTAGATGATGCGGTTGCACAGTATCCAGAGCTGTATATTGGGGATACTTCTAAAGGGTCGAATATTTTGGTGACATCTGGGCATACACATCATGATGATGAAACGAAACAACATGAAGAAGCAGAAGAAAATCCACATATCTGGTTAGACCCTGCAAATGCAGTCAAACAAACAGAAGCGATACGTGATGCATTGATGCAGGCTGACCCTACACATGCAGCACAATATCAAGAAAATACACAAAAGTTTGCAGAAAGTATGAAAGAAGTATTGCAAGATGCTGTGGATTTGACAGCGGCAGAAGGTACAAAAGTTGCAATATTCCATGAAGGTTTTGATTATTTGGCAGAAGTATGTGTGATGGATGTGGGCGTTGCCATTGACACAGATGAAAATGAAGAACCATCTGCAAAAGAATTGGCAGAAGCCGCAGAAACAATTCAAAAAGAAAATATTACATTGTTTTTGGCAGCAGATGATACAGGAAAAAAATATGCAGAGATGTTGGCAAAAGAAACAGCAAAAAATGGAGAAAGTCAAATATTGCTGTTAGACCCATTGACTTCTGGTGCGATGGATAAAGAAGCTTATCGTTTGGGTATGGAAAAAAATCTGAAAATGTTAGCAGATGCATTGTCTTAATACAAAGAAAGAAGGAATTTGATGCAAAATCATAATTGTTGTGGTTTGTGTAGTGTGACATTGCAAGATGTACATGTGACAAGTGGAAAAGATGTTTTGTTGAACCATATACAACTGCAATTACATTGTGGGGAATTGACAGCACTGATTGGCAAAAATGGTGCAGGGAAAACAACATTGATAAAATCTATATTGGGGGAAAGAACATACCAAGGGGCGATACAATACAAAGACTATCATGGTAATGATATTGCAAAACCGAAAATTGGATATGTGCCACAGTATATGGATTTTGACCGTTCTACACCAGTGAGTGTTGCAGACTTTCTGGCGGCGGCAAGAGGAAAAATACCCGTTTGGTGGAAAATATGCAAAAAAGAAAAAACAGAAATCAAAAATATGCTGGAAGAAATGCAGTGTGGATATTTATGGCATAAAAAATTGGGTACGCTCAGTGGTGGAGAATTGCAACGTGTGCTTTTGGCATTGGCGACAAATCCGGTACCAGATTTATTGATATTAGATGAGCCGGTATCTGGTGTGGATGCTGTGGGGATGGATTTGTTTTATCGCAGAGTGACAGAATTGCGTGACAAATATCATATGGCGATATTGTTGGTTTCTCATGATTTGGAATTGATACGAGAATATGCAGATAAAGTGGTTTTGCTAGATAAAACGGTCATTGCACAAGGAGATGCAGAAGATGTGTATCAAACAGATGCGTTTCAAAAGATATTTGGATATGGAAATAAGGAGGCGGCAACATGGAAATGATATATGGTGTTTTGGAAGGCTTGCCGTTTTCGATGTTTGAATATGATTTTATGAAAAATGCTTTTTTGGCAACGCTGTTGATTGCCCCAATGTTTGCATTGTTAGGCACAATGGCAGTAAATAACAAAATGGCGTTTTTCTCCGATGCGTTGGGACATAGTGCATTTACAGGTGTTGGACTTGGTGTGATATTGGGTTTGCAAAATCCATTGATTTCTATGGTGTGTTTTGGGATATTGTTGGGTTTGATGATTACAAAAGTCAAAAGTGCAAATATGGCATCTGCGGATACCATCATTGGTGTATTTTCGTCAGCGGCGATGGCATTGGGGATTGTGATATTATCTGGAAATGGTGGGTTTTCAAAATATTCTGCGTATTTGGTGGGAGATATTTTGACTATACAAGCAAAAGATTTGGTTGTGCTGGGGATTGTACTGGTTGGGGTATATGTGGTTTGGGCGTTGTTGTATAACCATATATTGTTATTGAGCATCAATCGTTCTTTGGCAGCAAGCCGTGGGGTGCATGTGGTGTTTTTGGAAAATGTATTTGTGGTGATGGTGGCTGTTGCTGTGATGGTGGCTGTGCGGGCGATTGGGATATTGATGATAAATGCATTGCTGATACTGCCAGCGGCGGCAGCACGCAATATCACAAATACAGCAAGAAGTTATCATTTTATGACAACAGGGATTGGATTGTTTTCTGCAATTTTTGGTTTGGTGCTTTCTTATTACAAAGATACATCAGCAGGAGCAACGATGGTGTTGACGGCTGCGGCAATGTTTGCTGTGACATATTTTATCGGAAAAAGACATAAATAATATGGTTGCAGTATGAAAAAATATGTGGTATGCTGTCTGTTATTAAAAATTATTGAAAATATTTGGAGGAAAAGACAATGCATATTACATATGATGCAAAAGGCATTTGTGCAAGCAAAGTAGAATTTGACGTGGAAGAAGGCGTTATCAAAAATATCTCTTTTGTTGGTGGCTGTGATGGCAATCATAAAGGTTTGGCAGCTTTGGCAGAAGGTATGACACCAGAGGAAGCTGCAAAACGTATGAGAGGCATTACTTGCGGCCCAAGAAAAACAAGCTGTCCAGACCAGTTGGCAGTTGCTTTGGAAGAATTTTTGAAAAATCAGTAACCCAAAATACATTTTTTTTGAAAAAGCGTGAAATATCGCTATTTTTGGTGTTGACAGAAAAAAAGACTTGTGGTATTCTGTATAAGAAAAGGACGCAAGTCTTTTTTTTATATGCAAAAAACATATCATCATCAATAATGGAGGTGGACAACTTGAGAACAAGGATTACCTTAGCTTGTACAGAGTGCAAACAAAGAAACTACAGCACAACCAAAGACAAGAAAGTTATGCCTGACAGAATGGAGATTAAAAAATATTGTAAGTTCTGTAAAGCCCATACATTACACAAAGAAACAAAGTAATGGAGCGGCAAACTCCCAAAAAGGAAGTGAAACGCATGGAAGAAAAGAACATAACAAGCCCAAATGAAACGAAAGAAGTAAAAAAATCTACGCCGACACCTAAGCAGTCTAAAGCAAGTGACGGCAATGAAAAAAGTGGCTTTGCAGATTACAAAGCCGAATTCAAAAAAATCGTTTGGCCAAGTCGTATGGAAATTGTCAAAAGTACGGCTACGGTCATTGTAACGTCCTTGATTGTGGGCGTTATCATTACTTGTATGGATACTGTATTTTCCGCAGGGTATGACGCACTCATCAATCTTTTAGGTTAAAAAACGACAAAGAAACGATTAAAAAGGATGGTTGTATGTCTGAAGAAATCAATAAGCCGGAAGAAATGAACACACCTGCCGCTTCGGAAAAACCAAGATGGTATGTGGTGCATACCTATTCCGGTTACGAAAATAAGGTAAAGGCGAATATCGAAAAAACCGTGGAAAACAGAGGAATGCAACATCTCATTCTTGAGGTGAGCGTGCCTTTGCAAGATGTTGTGGAAATGAAAGACGGACAGCAAAAGAAAGTGTCACGGAAAGTCTTTCCCGGATATGTGCTTTTGAAAATGATTATGACAGATGAAACATGGTATATTGTCAGAAACACAAGAGGGGTGACAAGTTTCGTTGGCCCCGGCTCCAAACCTGTACCGCTGACAGACGCAGAAGTGTATGCGATGGGTATTGGTGGAGAAATTGAAAATCTGGATATTGCAGTGGGTGATGCAGTCCGTGTTGCCAGTGGTCCTTTTGCAAGTTCCGTTGGTGAAATTCAAGAAATCAGCATGAACAAAAGGACGGTTGTTGTCAGTCTTTCCATATTCGGCAGAGAAACACCGGTAGAACTTGATTTCGCTCAGATTGAAAAGATTTAACAGTTGACAGAAAAAGGCGGCTTGTTGTCGCCGTGGGAGGGAAATTCCCCGTTAATTACCACATTTATAGGAGGTGCCAAGAATGGCAAAGAAAGTAACAGGTTATATCAAATTGCAAATTCCCGCAGCGAAAGCGACTCCCGCTCCTCCTGTTGGTCCTGCATTGGGTCAGCATGGTGTGAACATCATGGGATTTTGTAAAGAATTCAACGAAAAAACAGCTTCTCAAGCAGGCTTGATTATCCCTGTTGTAATTACAGTATATCAGGATAGAAGCTACACATTCATCACAAAAACACCCCCAGCAGCAGTGTTGTTGAAAAAAGCAGCAGGTATCGAATCTGGTTCCGGCACACCAAACAAAACAAAAGTTGCAAAATTGCCAAAAGCAGAAGTGATGAAAATTGCAGAAACAAAAATGCCTGATTTGAATGCAGCTAGTATCGAATCTGCTTACAGTATGATTTGTGGTACAGCAAGAAGCATGGGTATTGTTGTTGAAGAATAATTTTTGAAGCAGGCGGCGTTGAGCCGATACAGTGGGAGGGAATTCTCCCGATATTACCACATAAGGAGGTCACGAAAGTGAAAAGAGGAAAAAAATATATGGAAGCTGCAAAGCTGGTAGACAGAGCAGCTCTTTATGATACAACAGAAGCTATCGAACTGGTGCAGAAAACATCTACAACAAAATTTGATGCAACAGTAGAAGCACACATTCGTTTGGGCGTTGACAGCAGACACGCTGATCAACAGGTTCGTGGTGCAGTTGTTCTTCCCCACGGCACAGGTAAAACAATTCGTGTATTGGTATTCGCAAAAGGTGAAAAAGCAGAAGAAGCTTTGGCAGCTGGTGCGGATTTTGTAGGAGCAGAGGATTTGATTCC
>JAHHTV010000097.1 GCA_020024395.1 Anaerotignum sp.
ATAAAATATATCTTATTTCGCTTATTTTGATGTATTTATTAAAATTTTATGATACATCATTTTTTTGTTGAAATTGAATAAATTTCTGCATTTTTGAAAATAAATAACAGTATAAAATTAGCAATAATACCTATTGCAAATCAAAAATATATTACATATAATCAAAAAGTATCTTATTGAAAATAGGTATGATAAAACAAAAAAGATTTATTTTATGCAAACTTATTTGACAGAGATATAACGCTTTTATGGTGAAACAAATCAAAGGGAGGAGTATGTATGAAAAAAAGAATTGGTGCACTCATGTTAGCAGGCGCTATGATGTTGGGTATGACTGGTTGTGGACAAAAAGAAGAAACAGAAGCACAATCGTCTGCCCCAACTGACTTTGTGGAAAAAAAGGTAGAGCCTGTAACATTTGAGTCAGGTGTAGAATTGCAAGAAGATTGCAAACACTTGATTTATGCATTGGGGAATGCACCTGCAACCATCGACGCTGCAAAATATTTCAAAATGCGTATTGAGCAAGAAAGCAAAGGTGCGATGACTGTAGATATTTACACAGACAATGTATTGGGTAGCGAAAGAGAATTGCTGGAAAGCTGTCAATTTGGTGATTATGATATCGTTTTGGCAACAAATGCAACTGTGGCAGCATTTTGTCACGATATTTATTGTCTGGATATTCCCTGGCTGTTTGATAACAAACAACAAGTATATGAAGTATTGGATGGTAAATTAGGGGACTATTTAGGCGAAGAATTAAATAAAGTTGGTTTTCAGTTGTTACAATGGCAAGAAAACTCTTTCCGTACATTGTCTACAACCAATAGACCTGTGCAATCTATGAAAGATTTGAAAGGTATGAAAATTCGTATCATGGAAAACGAATTGCAGCTGGCACAATGGAAAGCATATGGTGCAAATCCTACACCAATGGCATTTACAGAATTGTTTACTGCTTTGCAACAAGGTACTGTTGATGGACAAGACAATGGTGCAGAATTGACATGGCAATCCAAATTCTGTGAAGTACAGAAATATTATGTATATACAAAACATATCTATTCTCCTTATGTAATTCTGATGAGTGGTGAGCGTTTTAATGAATTTTCAAAAGAAGACCAAGAAATGATATTGCGTGTATCTGATGAAGCAGTTGCTTATGAAAGAGAAAGATGTTCTGAGTATGAGGCAATCGCTCTGGAAAACATCAAAAGCTATCCGGGTATGAACTATACAGAATTAAGCCAAGAAGCGATTACAGAAATGAAGGAAGCTTGCTCTGGTATCAAAGAAATGGCGTATAGCAAAGTAGAACATCCAGAAGTTGTTGACTTGCTTTATAGCGAAGTAGAAAAAGCAAAACAAAAATATCCTGTGGAAGAAGCATCAGAAAAAGCAACATCTGATACCACAAAACCCGCAGCATAAATAAAGGGGAGGAAAAAAGTATGAAATTTTTGAATGAACATCTGGAAGCCTGTTTTATTATACCATTGATGTTTTTGATGAGTTTGATTATTTTCGCACAAGTGGTTATGCGTTATGTATTCAAAAGTTCTTTGACTTGGTCAGAAGAATTGGCAAGATATTTATTTGTATGGTTGGTATATTTCTCTGTGGCTTATACTGCAAAAAAAGAAGCACATATTCGTATTGATGCAGCCATCAATATTTATCCAAAAGGTATGCGTCCATACATCGAAATATTAAGCGAAGTAATCGTATTGGCATTTTCTGTATTTATTGCATTTACTTCTGTTACAGTATTCCAAAAAATTTCCGCAAGTGGTCAAGTATCTCCTGCATTACATATCCCAATGCAATTTGTATATGCAGCTCCTTTGGTTGGTTTTGTGCTGACATCTATTCGTCAAATACAATGCATTGTTAGAAAAATAAAAGCGTTGGGCAATACTGAGGAGGTGAACAAGGCATGACAGGTGCGATTGCAACAGTTATATTCATTACATTGATTTTGAGCCTTGTTTTGACAATTCCCATTGGGTTTTCATTGGGTATTGCATCTTTGGCTTACATTTTCTACACAGACCAGTTAACATTGGGTTTTGTGGCACGTAACTTAGTAACAGGTTGTGACTCTTTCCCTATCATGGCAATCCCATTTTTCGTATTTGCGGGTGAATTGATGGGCGGCGGCGGTATCTCCAAACGTTTGCTTGACGTTGCCAATGTATTCTTTGGTAGAATTCGTGGTGGTTTGGCAATCGTAACCGTTGTTGTTTGTATGTTCTTTGCAGCGATTTCTGGCTCTGGCCCTGCTACGGTTGCAGCGGTTGGCGGTATGGTGGTACCTACCATGTTGGAAAAAGGTTATGATAAAAAATTCGTACTAGCATTGATTGCAGCTGCTGGTTCTATTGGTGTTATCATTCCACCTAGTATCCCTATGGTTGTTTACTCTGTAACTGTAAATAGTTCCGTAAGTTCTTTGTTCTTGGCAGGTTTTATTCCGGGGATTTTGATTGGCTTGGTATTGATTTTTTACAGCTATATTTATGCAAAAAAGGCAGGTTATAAAGGTGATAGCGAACCATTTAGCATGAAACGTGCAATGCAAGAAGTTTGGAAAGGAAAATGGGCATTGCTCTCTCCTATCATCATTTTGGGCGGTATTTATGGCGGTATTTTTACACCAACAGAAGCAGCCGCAGTATCTGTTATATATAGTTTGATTATTGGTTTGTTTGTATACAAAGAATTGAACTTCCGTCAATTATTGGACGTAACAAAAAGAGCTTGTGAAACCACAGCAACGATTTTGGTTGTTATTGGTTGTGCAACTGCGTTCTCCAAAGTATTGACTTTGGGACGTATTCCAACAACCGTTGCAACATTGTTGACAACTATGACAGATAGTAAAGTATTGATACTGCTTTTAATCAACTTGTTGTTGTTGTTGGTTGGCTGTTTCATGGAAACAGTATGTGCTATCATGATTTTGGCACCTATCTTATTCCCTGTGGTAACTGCTTTGGGTGTAGACCCTGTACATTTTGGTATCATCATGGTAACCAACTTGGCAATCGGTTTCATCACTCCTCCATTGGGCGTAAACTTGTTTGTGGCGTCTCGTGTAGGTGAAACGACACTAGATGTCGTCATTAAGGGTATTATACCATTTTTGGTATTGATGATTGCAACATTGTTGTTGCTGACATATGTTCCGGCAATTTCTATGTTCTTACCAAATTTGATGGGATAACCCATAAAGAAATGATATAAAATAATAAAATGATATAAAATAATAAAAGGAGAATACTTTGTATAGCAAGGTATTCTCCTTTTTGATTATGTTTTTTGATAATATTTATTATGGAAACAATAGATATTATTTGGTATAAGAAACATCAGATTTTATAGAAATGGTTGCATCTTTTTCGCTCCAAGTAATTTGAAAATCGAGTAATTCGGCAACATCTCTCAATTTATAATATGTATAATCTTGTATGGTATAGGCAGAAACATTTTGTTTTTCGCCATCTAAATATAATTTTGCAGAAGATGATATTGCTGTGGTATCTTTTTGTGATGTATTTTCAGAAATCGGTTTGTCATAAGGGGTATTGGTTTCCAAATGAATTGCCATATCTTCTTCTACCCATTTGGGATAAAATTGTTTTTTGGTATCATGGAAAGCGGCAGCAATATCACGCAATTTGAAATAGCTATAATCATTTACAATATAAACAGGCATATCCATAGATATTCCATCTATTTTTATTTTGGCTCTGCCTGCGAAAGCTGTTTCTGTTTTTTGCGGTTTTGGTTTTTCTACGGGTGGTGCAGGTGTTTCAGGTATAGGTATTTCAGGTGCAGGTATTTCAGGTGTTGGTGTTTCGGATTTTGTATAATATGCTTTTACAGCATCCGCAGCCCCTTTTCTGTTTTGCAACAAATCTCTCAAACTAAAATAACAGTTCCCATCAACATTATGATATTTTTCATTGATTTGCAATTTTTGTTTCATATCAGCGGCAATATGGTCTTTGTAGATACCTTGCCCAATGTATAAAGCAACGTCAGTACCTTCTACGGCATCATTCCACCATTTTACCAATGTTTCATAATCTGCAGCAGTATTGCCGATTTCCCAATAAATTTGTGGTGTGATATAATCTACCCATTCTTGTTCAATCCATTTTTTTGCATCACCATACACTGTGTAATATCCTTCTGCCCCTTTTGTGGCAGAACCTTTTGGGTCAGAGGTGTTGTTTTTCCAGATACCCATAGGACTGATACCAAAATCAACATTTGGTTTGATATTATGGATGCATTGAGAAACACGATAAATTAAATCATCTACATGCCCACGGCGTTCATTTGCAACCGCCCCATCTCTGCCTTCGCCTTCTGGTAATGGATAATTGGACGGATAAAAATAATCATCAAAATGAATGGCATCTACATCATAATTTTGTACCACTTCTGCAACGGTATCTGTGATATACCGTTTGACTTCTTCTTTGGAAGGATTAAAATACATTGCATTTTTGTAAGCCAATATCCAATCAGGGTGTTGTCTTGCAATGTTGTCGGCAGAAAGTGCCGCAAGGTCTGTGCCTGATGTGGTGATGCGATAAGGGTTCATCCAGGCATGAAATTCCATACCTCTTTTATGTGTTTCTGAAATCATAAATGCCATGGGGTCATAGCCAGGGTGTTTGCCTTGTACACCTGTCAAAACAGCACTCCAAGGATTGTATGACGAATTGTAAAAAGCATCGCCTTTTGGACGGATTTGCACAACCACGGTATTGAGTCCCAATGCTTGGGCTTTATCCAATTTTTCGATAAATTCTTGTTTTTGTGCAGACGGATTGTTTTGTGTTGATGGATAATCCGCACTATATACAGTGGAAATCCAAACTGCACGCATATCATGTTCTGGTGCTTTGGCAAATGCTGTGGGGGTGTGTATAAAAATAGAAGTGCCTAGAACAAAAACACTTATTTTTTGTAGCCATTTTTTCATAAATATACTCCTTTGAAATATTGATTTTTTACATTATTTTACCATTGTAACATACTTTGGTTGTATACAAAATTACGATTTTATTACAATATAGTGTTGCATATCTTTCCATATTGTATTAGCATAAAACAATAACAATAAATGAGGTGATGGAATGTACGGTTTAATCGGTGAAAGATTGGGACACAGTTTTTCAAAAATCATTCATGAAACATTTGCAAATTATACATATGATTTGATACCACTCACAAAACAAGAATTGGATTGTTTTTTGAAAGAAAAATCATTTTCTGCTGTGAATGTGACAATACCATATAAAGAAGCAGTGATACCATATTTAGACCATTTGCATGAAACAGCACAAAAAGTGGGTGCTGTGAATGCGATTGTCAATGAAAATGGCGTTTTGACAGGATATAATACAGATTATTTTGGTTTTCGGTATCAGTTACAACAAAACAAAATAGAAATCAAAGGGAAAAAAGTATTGGTATTGGGCAAAGGTGGTGCAGCAAAGGCAGTGCTGGCTGTGTTGCATGATATGGGTGCAAAAGAAATCATTACAGTATATTACAAAGAAGATAAAAATACAGTATCTTATGTAGAATGTTATGCAAAACATACCGATGCACAAGTGGTTATCAATACAACACCTGTGGGAATGTATCCCAATATAGAACAAACACCATTGGATATTACAAATTTTTCTGCATTGGAAGCTGTGGTTGATGTCATTTATAATCCATTGCGTACAAAATTGGTGTTAGATGGTATCAAAAAAGGCTGTATCAGTGTGGGTGGATTGGAAATGCTCATTGCACAGGCAAAATATGCTGTGGAAATATTTACAGGCAAAGCAGTTTCTGATAATGCCATGCTAGATTTGGTACAAAAAATGAAAAAAGATAACGGAAATTTGGTACTGATTGGCATGTCTGGTTGTGGAAAAAGTACCATTGGTCAGAATGTTGCAGAACAAATGCAAAGAAATTTTATAGACACAGATAC
>JAHHTV010000098.1 GCA_020024395.1 Anaerotignum sp.
ATGTCAGAGTATACAAAGGCTGAGACATAAATACTCATTAGAAATACTTCTTTCTGTCGCTCAACTGCCCCATGCAACTTTCTATTATCACCAAAAGAAACAAAAATAGGCAGATAAATATGAAATTGCTAGACCAGAAATCATAGCAATCTTTCATGAAAACAAAGGAAGATATGGCTATCGTTGTATTACAGCCGAATTACAAAAAAGAAAAATAGTTCTAAATCGCCAAACAGTTCAGAGATTGATGAAACAATTGGGCTTGGTCTGTCATATACAAATAAAGAAATATCGTTCTTATAAGGGTTCGGTTGGTAAGAATGCTCCCAAGCTTCTGCAACGGGACTTTCAAACTGACAAACCCAATCAGAAGCAGGTCACAGATGTGACAGAATTTTATCTGTTTGGGCAGCAGCTATATCTTCCTCTGATTCTTGATTTATGCAGCAGTGATTTCGTCAGCTATACCATCTCAGACAGACCTGTTCTGAATATATTAACATCTATGCTGGATAAAACCTTTGAGAAAATATCTGCCAACACAAATTTGATTCTATACTTTGATCAAGGATGGCAGTACCAGCACAAAAAATACCAGAGAATACTCCAAGACAAGGGTATCTGCCACAGTGTGAGCCGTAAAGGAAACTGTTTGAATAATACTGTCATTCATAACTTCTTTGGTCTACTCAAAAGTGAGTTGCTCTACCTGCAAAAATTTGAGTCTGTGGAACATTTTAAGGAAGAACTAATAGAATATCTTGATTACTACAGCAACAAACGAATCAGGAAAAGCGAAAAGGCTTGCCACCAGCGATTCACAGACAACAAGCCCTTCTAGCTTCTTGAACAATTTTTAATTAAAAATATTGTCTAACTTTTTGGGTTCACTTCATTCGTACCATTCAGTCCTTATTTATTTTAAAACAACTTTATAAAACATAAGATTTTTCCATGAATCTAAGAGGTTTACACAAAATATATTATATTACCCACTAGCTAGCAGCAGAACAAATCATATCAGCTAAGCCTGTAGTCTTGATTCATTTCAAAATAGCTTCCACAATCAATTTGCCCATTTCTTTGGTTCCCACTTTTGTTGTTTCCTCATGATAGATATCAGGAGTACGATATCCAGCATCCAGTACTTTGGTAACGGCATCCTCAATCGTTTGTGCCTCTTGCATCAAACCAAAAGAGAATTTTAACATCATAGCGGTAGAAAGGATGGTAGCAATAGGATTTGCTATGTTTTTTCCAGCAATGTCAGGGGCAGAACCATGAATCGGTTCATACATACCAAATGCATCTTGTGCTAAACTTGCAGAGGGTAGCATACCAATGGAACCTGTAATTTGACTTGCTTCATCAGAAATGATATCACCAAAAATATTGGAGGTAACAATAACGTCAAAATGCTTAGGATCTCTAATGAGCTGCATTGCAGCATTATCTACATACATATGATCCAATGTGACTTCAGGATAATTCTCTGCTACTTCTGTAACGATTTTTCTCCAAAGCTTACTGCTCTCTAGCACATTTGCTTTGTCAATGCTAGACACATGTTTATTGCGTTTCATAGCAGCTTCAAAGGCTTGTATCACAATACGCTTGATTTCATATTCACTGTAAGCCTCTACATCATAGGCTTCTTTCCCGTATCTTCCTTCACGATATCCTTTTTCTCCAAAATAAATACCACCTGTTAATTCACGAACAACCAATATATCCAGATGGTCACCAATAATTTCTGAGCGAATGGGACTAGCATCCTTTAAGGCTTTATGGATAATGGCAGGACGAAGGTTTGCATATAATCCCAAACTACTTCTTAATTTTAATAATGCACCAGTTTCTGGTCGCAAAGAGGAGGGGAGGTGATCCCATTTTGCTCCCCCTACAGCTCCTAAAAGCACAGAGTCACTGTTTTTACAAGCGTTTAAAGTTTCATCAGGTAAAGGTGTGCCATAGGCATCATAGGCGCAACCACCAACTAATTTTTCATCAAATAAAAAAGTATGATGATATTTGTTACCAATACATTTTAACACTTCCATTGCTTCTGTAACCACCTCAGGGCCGATGCCATCACCCTTTAAGACTGCTATTTTGTAAGTTCCCATTCTTTCACCCTTATCCTTCCATCTTTTCTTTTGTGTATGTCACCAATCCACCAGCAGCCATGATTTTTTGCATAAATGCTGGAAAAGGTTCCGCTTGATATGTTTTTCCTTTTGTTTCATTTGTAATGATGCCTGTGTCAAAATTAACAGTAACCATGTCACCTGCATCAATATTGTTGGCAGCTTCAGCACATTCTAATATGGGCAGACCAATATTGATGGCATTGCGATAGAAGATTCTAGCAAAGGTAGAAGCGATGACACAGGAAATACCTGCACATTTAATGGCGAGCGGAGCATGTTCACGGGAAGAACCACAGCCAAAATTTTTTGTGGCTACGATAATATCACCTGTTTTTACTTTATGTACGAAATCTGCATCAATATCAATCATGCAGTATTTTGCCAATTCTTCCCCGTTGGATACATTTAAGTATCTCGCTGGGATGATGACATCTGTATCTATGTTGTCACCATATTTAAAAACGGTTCCTTTTACTGTTTCCATATCAATCATTTCCTCCTACAATTTTTTCTGGGTCAGCGATGTAACCAGCAATGGCAGATGCCGCTGCAACGGCAGGACTTGCCAGATATACTTCACTTTCTGTATGACCCATTCTCCCTACAAAGTTTCTATTTGTTGTGGAAACACAACGCTCTCCTGCTGCCAGAATACCCATATGACCACCCAAACAAGGTCCACAGGTAGGGGTGCTCATAATAGCACCTGCTTTTATGACATCTTCCGCATAACCAAGTCGAATACAATCCAGATAAATCTGCTGGGTAGCTGGAATGACGATGGTACGGACTTTCGGATTGACCTGTTTTCCTCGCAGGATGTTTGCAGCAATACGCATATCTTCCAGTCTACCGTTTGTACAAGAACCAATGACAACCTGATCAATAGCAATATGACCTGCTTCATCAATGGTTTTGGTATTTTCCGGAAGATGAGGAAAAGAAACAGTCGGGCGAAGGGTACTCAAATCAATCGTATATACTTCGTCATATGGTGCATCTGCATCCGCTTCATAGATCACTGGTTCTTTGAGAGAATGTTCTTGAACATATGCAAGTGTTTTTGTATCTACAGGGAAAATTCCATTTTTAGCACCCGCTTCAATGGCCATATTTGCCATAGAAAAGCGATCATCCATCGTAAGATACTGAATGCCATCTCCAACAAATTCCATACTACGATATAATGCACCATCTACACCAATCATTCCAATAATATGTAAGATGATATCTTTACCACTAACCCATTTTGCAGGTTTTCCTGTCAATATGAACTTAATGGCACTGGGAACTTTGAACCAAGCTTCTCCTGTTGCCATACCGATTGCCATATCTGTACTACCAATACCTGTAGAAAAGGCTCCCAATGCACCATAAGTGCAAGTATGCGAATCTGCACCGATGATCACTTGTCCTGGTACTACAATTCCTTTTTCTGGGAGAAGTGCATGCTCAATTCCCATCTGACCAACATCAAAGAAGTTTTTCACTTTCATATCGTAAGCAAAGGTTCGACAAGCTTTACATTGTTCGGCTGCTTTGATGTCTTTGTTTGGTGTAAAATGGTCAAGTACGATTACCACTTTTTCTTGATCAAAGACTTTTTTTGCACCTGTTTTTTCAAATTCTTTCAGAGCAACTGCTGTTGTGATGTCATTGCCCATAACGATATCCAGTTTTGCCTGAATCAGTTGTCCTGCTTTTACACTTGTTTCGCCTGCATGAGCAGCAAGAATTTTTTGTGTCATTGTCAGTCCCATGCGATTATTCCTCCATTTCGGTTATGATTTTGTTTGTTGTGCTTATGATGGCTCTCAATGAAGATTTTGTGATGTTGCTGGAAGTGCCAGCACCATAGTAGATACCACCTTGATCGTCTGCAATCTGAATATAGGAAATTGCTTTAGACTTTGTACCTAATTCCATAGAATGTTCCCGATAGTCCAATACTTCTATTGTGATATGGAATTTGGTTTCCAATGCATGACAAAGTGCAGAAATGATACCGTTTCCTTCTCCGGTGATTTCTTCTGGTTCTCCTTTATAACGAATGGTTGCTTTTATAACAATATCTTCGTGATTGGAGTGAGCGATTTCTTTATAACCAATCAATTCCAAAGGATTGCAGATATCAACATAATGTTCTATAAAAGCAGTGTAGATTTCTTCGGAACTCAGATCTTTATGACAATGGTCACTCAGACTTGTTGTTACCTTGCTGAAATCCTGCTGGAATGCTTTTGGCAAATACAGCCCATAATTTTGTTCCAAAATGAAGGCTACACCGCCTTTGCCACTCTGGCTATTGATGCGGACGATAGGATCGTAATTTCTTCCAACATCCATTGGGTCAATGGGCAGATAAGGTACTTCCCATTGATCTGGATGGTTTTTCATAGCTTCCATACCTTTTCTGATGGCATCTTGATGAGAACCGGAGAATGCAGTGTAAACAAGAGAACCAGCGTAAGGATGTCTGGGAGAGATTTTCATTCTTGTAGATTCTTCATATATTTTAATAGATGCATCAATATTGCTGAAATCCAGTTCTGGGTCAATTCCTTGAGAAAAGAGATTCATTGCAACATTCATGATATCTGTATTTCCTGTTCGTTCACCATTGCCAAATAATGTGCCTTCCACACGATCAGCCCCTGCCATCATTGCAAGTTCTGTTGCAGCTACAGCAGTACCTCTGTCATTGTGTGCGTGTAAACTGACGTAAATGCTATCTCTATATTTTAAATTTTCACAGCAATATTCAATTTGGTCAGCATAAACATTAGGGGTTGCCATTTCTACAGTGGAAGGTAGATTGATAATTGCTTTGTGATCTGGTGTCGGCTGCCAAATATCTAAAACAGCGTTACAGATTTCTACTGCAAATGGCATTTCGGTTCCTGTGAAGCTTTCTGGAGAATATTCAAAATAAAACTCTGTTTCCGGCATTTTTGCTGCTTCTTCTTTCAGTAATTTTGCACCTTCTACAGCCAAATCAATGGTTTGCTGCATATCATTGTTAAATACAACCTCTCTTTGCAGCGTAGAAGTAGAATTATAAAGATGTACAATCGCTTTTTTTGCCCCTTTCAATGAAGCAAAAGTCTCTTTGATGATATGTGGTCTGCTTTGTGTCAGTACCTGTACGATTACATCATCAGGAATCATGTTTTTTTCAATAAGAGCTCTTGTAAATTCAAACTCTGTATCACTGGCCGCAGGAAATCCAATTTCGATTTCCTTAAAACCAGTATTCACTAAAAAACGAAAGAAATTCAACTTTTCTTCCAGATTCATGGGAATTTCTAATGCTTGATTGCCGTCTCTCATATCAACGCTGCACCATCTTGGTGCTTTTGTAATGACGTTGCTTGGCCATTTTCTATTTGCCATATGCATTGTAGGGTAGGGTCTATATTTCGTATGATTCATCATGTATGGTTCCTCCTTATGTCTTATGTTTTTGTAATGTTTTTCTTATGTGTTTTGTTATAAAACCAATTTCTCCTTTCATATAAAAAAGCCTTTCATCTCTATAATAAGAGACGAAAGGCTAAATTTCCGTGGTACCACTCTAATTCACCAAATCAGGTGCGCTTTTACAGATACAGGTATATACCGATATCCTGTCATGTTAACGGTTGACTGCCGTTTCCACTTACTCCAATCTTGTTTCAGCGAACCACTCTGAGGCCAGTTCAAAAATCTTTGTACTACCTGCTCACACCAATCGCAGGCTCTCTGTAAGTCAAAAGAAAATCTACTTCTCCTCTTCAAAGTGTTTGTTCTTTTTTAATATTGTACAAATATGAATACAATATAAATGCTAAATG
>JAHHTV010000099.1 GCA_020024395.1 Anaerotignum sp.
ATTATGCACGTAGCGAAACCATGTTAAACGAATGTATACAACAAATATTTTCTACAACAGACCCTGATAAATCCATTGAAAACATACTTTATTATATTGGTAAAACATTTTTTTGTGATCGTACATATATTTTTGAGTTAGAAAATAATCACTTGATGAGCGATACTTATGAATGGTGTGCAGAAGGCATTGTGCCACAAAAAGATATGCTGCAACATGAGTCACAAGAAAGCATTGAGTGGTGGATACAAATGTTCCAAGAAAATAAAGTGGTTGTGATTGAAAATTTAGAAGATATCCGTACAAAATATCCCTTGTCATATGCAATATTGAAACCACAAGATATTTCCACACTTGCAGTTGGCCCGATACATATGGAAGGACGGATTTTGGGCTTTATTGGTGTGGATAACCCAAATGTTGATATGTTGGAGTTGATTACACCGTTGTTAAATATCATTGGATATTTTGTTGCATCATTGTTGAAAAGACGGGATTTATTAAAACGATTGAATAATTTAAGTTTCCATGATGCATTGACAGGTGCGTTTAATCGTAATGCGATGTCAGAACATCATGTCAATCAATTACAAATGTTATCTGTGGGTGTGATATATTGTGATATTACGGGGCTAAAACGCACCAATGATACCATAGGGCATGATGCTGGTGACCAGATGATACAGCATTGTTATGGTCTAATTCAGGAAACATTGTGTACAGATTGGATTTATCGTACAGGTGGTGATGAATTTGTGTCGGTGCATCCAAACTGTACAGAAGCGGATTTCCAAAAAAGTGTAGAAGAATTACGAAACCGCATACGGGAAGATAAATACCATATTGCAGTGGGATATACTTGGTCTAATCAGCAACCATTAAATTTGGAAACGCTGATTTCAAAAGCGGATAAGGTGATGTACCAAGATAAGCGAGAATATTATACACAAAATTATATGGTAAGAGACCGCAGAATGCCAGTTGACCGCAGAGAACAAGCACAGGTGACACAAGAAGATGGCACAATCAAGACACCATTTCATCAATTTTTGACAACTATATATTATGATATGGAGTCTTTGTTCCAATCTATGGCAGAGCAAAATTCTTCCAGTTATTTTTATTTTGGAGATATGCAAAAAAATTTGTTTTATATCTCAGATAATATGCGGCAGGAATTTGGTTTTGAAAGCAATATGGTGCCAGGTTTGATACGTGTGTGGGCACAGCATATCAGTACATCAAAATTCAAAGAGCTGTATTGGAAAGATTTGAATGATATGATACAAAAAAAGCGTACCATTCATGATTTGCGCTATCAGGTACGCAATGCAGCAGGAAACAATATATGGGTGCGTTGTTATGGGCTTTTGAAATGGAATGTAGACAAAACAAGACCATTATTTCTTTCTGGGCGTATTACACATCAAGATGATGAATTTGTAGTAGACCCTGTTACCAATTTTCCAAGGGTATCTGTGGTGTTTCATGGATTGAACGAAATCGAAAAAAAGGGCAAACAAGCACTTGTGATTGGTTTTAGTGTCAATAATATTACAGAAATCAATAATACAAGAGGGCGTTCTTATGCAGACCGTTTATTGAAAAATATCGCAGATAGTTTGATGGAAAAACTTTCAGACAAAATGTTTTTCTATCGCTTGGAAGGTATGCGTTGCATGGCTTTGGTGGATACAGAGTGTCAAGAAAGTGGAGAAGAATTGGTGCAACAAATGCGAGATATCATTCAAAATTGCTATAAAGCAATGGGGATTTCTATGCATTGTTCCTGTTCTTTTGCATTGATAAGATATCCATCGCCTGCCATTACATCAGAGAATTTTTTGGAACACATTGTTTCGCTCATTCGGGTGGCAAAACAAGAAGTCAACAAACCTTATGTGGATTATTCTACAACAAGCGTACACCGTATCAAACAAATGTCAAATATGGCAATGAAATTACACCAAGATGTGTTGCATAATATGGAACATTTTCGGGTTGTCATTCAGCCAGCAGTTGCGGCAAAAGATGGGCATATCATTGGCGGCGAAATATTGTTGCGTTGGAGTTTTGAAGGGGAAGATATTTCTCCTGCGATATTCATTCCCATGTTAGAAAAAGAAAATGTCATGCATATTGTAGGAAGATGGGTGTTTGAGCAAGCGGTGCGTAGTTGTGTGCGTATGATAACATACATTCCGTATTTTTGTATTGCGTTTAATGTAAGTGCATATCAGTTGGCAGATGAAGCATTTACAGATATTATGGAGCAGATATTACAAAAATATCATCTACCAGGAAAACATTTGATTGCAGAAATGACAGAAAGTTGTTTGGATGAACAGCCAGAGAGATTGACATATTTTATGGATATGTGTAAAAAAATGGGTATACAGATTGCATTGGACGATTTTGGCAGTGGATATTCTTCTTTGAGAATGTTGTTGCGGTATCCATGTGATGTGATAAAGCTTGACCGTTCTTTGTTGCTGGAAATTACAAAATCAGAAGAAAAATTGCAGTTTATACGCAGTATTGTATATGCATGTCATCAATTTGGCAAAAGAGTCTGTATGGAAGGTGTGGAGAATGCAGAGCAAAACGCTATGATACAAAATACAGGATGTGATATGATACAAGGGTATCATTACTATTACCCAATGGAATTATCTGAATGGTATCGTTTGCTTAGCAAAATGTAATAAATAAAAAAGTGGCATTGTGTATACAATGCCACTTTTTGCTTATTTAGATGTTATATTACCATCTTTGTCTACATGGAAAGATTTTGTAATTGGTTGGTCTGTATTTGTAATAACAGCTTCAAATGTGTAATCACCTTCGGATAATTTAGTATTTACCACAGAAACAGAGTGTTCTTCTGGTTTCAAAGAATTTTCCATAGCAACACAGATTTTTCTAGTGCCGAAAATGATTTCTCCATTTCCTGTAATTTTTACAGTACTATTGGAGAACAACTGGAATCCAGTATCATTTTTGTTCATGGTAACAGTTAATATATGACCTGTTCCAAAGGGAGGGCAATTTTGTTCGCCAACAGAGCCTGTGATACTTACAATCTGATACTCACCTGCTTCTGGTTCTGGTTTATCAGGTTTTGGTGTTACAGCATCTGGAATTTTTACATAATCAAATGTAAAAGGTCTATTTCCCAGTGCATCTTCCCCAAAGAAACAGAAATACAAACCTTGTTCTACATCAGCAGCTTTGTCTGTGAAATCAATATCAAAAGAATATGTACCAGCCGTAGCAAATTCTTTGATTTCATGTTTTGCATCTAATATTTGTTTGGGGTTCTTTGGTGTACCGCCACCTGCATCGAAATCACTGCCTTTGAGTACTGTCCAATACATTTTACCTGCTTCGCTTGTTGTGAATATGACACTTGCTTTTTTGTCTTCAAAACGCACGATATCGGATTTGTGTACTGTAATGGTAGGCGCAGACAAATCAGAAGAAAATTTCTTTACAGCAGTTGTGCCATCATCAAATGTAATGGTAAGTGTAAAGTTTGTATCATCAATCACATGACCTGCTTTTATAAATACTTCATAATTTTGTTTGTCACTGCTGTTGATACTACCCAAAGGAATATCACCTTTTGGACAATTCAATTTGAAGTTTTTGCTTGTCAGTTGTGTATCTGTTGGTTGGCTCAATGCCACTTTCAAATAAATATGTTCGCCAAAGAAATCAGGATTGTCAACACGATGTGATGTAATGTTATCAATGCTAATAGCACCGGTTGGCGGTGTTTGTGTAGGTTCACTTGCAATCTGCAAAGATTTTACAGATGTCACTTTTTCATCAATGCCTTTTGCCACATAGTACATGGTATAAGCAGTGTGTTCTTTTAATTGTGTAATCTGGAATGTATTACCATTTGCTTTCATTTCTGTTTGCACACCGTTTTTGATAATATCTTCTGCTGTAGGTTCATCATTGGCAACCACACGCCAGCTTGTTGGTTCTTCTGGTTTGAGCATATAGTAGAATGTTCCTGCAATGTCAGATTTATAGAAAAAGTCTGCTGTAGTTGTTGTGGTACGAGTCATATCTTGGTCTGTGATTGCAGGGCAATCATATTTGCTTTCAAAATTATAAGTCAGCAATGTACCATCTTCCAATTTTAATCCTAACTGATAAGTGTTGTCATTGTAGAAAGCTGTATGCAAATCATATACAATATTGTCTTTTGTTTCTACGCTCAAAATGGTCATGTTTTTACCAGCACCTGTACAAATGATGGTAAATTGGTCTTTTGTCAATGGTTTGTCAGATGCATGGTTTAATGTCATACGAACCAAGCCATTTTCCACAGACTCTACTTTTGCAATCGCCAATTTTTCAGGTCTGGAAGGACGATGACCACCACCGCCACCACCAGAACTGGAAGAACCAGAGCCGCTGGATGGTTTTTGAGAGGGTGTGTTTGCTGTGGAAGAATTACCTGGTTTTACATTTTGTCCGCCTACTGTGACATTGGAAGTGCCTTCGCCTGCGGATACCTTTGTACCATTTGTATTGACAGCGATATTGTTTGCATTTGCTTTGACATCACTGACTTTACCTTCCCCAGATATTTTTGCACCATCTGCTTGAATTTGTATGGTGTTGATGGTGGCATTTTTTGCAACAGATATATCTGTATTTTTGGCATTGTCTGCAACTTCTACATTTTTGATGACGCTTTGTCCTGACAATGCAACAGAGGCATCAGATGCCATTACAGAAATGGTGTCGATTTGAGCATTTTGTGCAGTTAATTTTGCAGAACCAGCCACAGTGACACTTGGTACATTACCTGTTACAATCGCTTCGGTAGATTTTTTGCCAACGGTTATATTGCCCACTTTGGCATTGCCCTCTACGGCAATACGAACTGCCGCATTATCACGTTCCATTACAACATTACTCAATACAGAATTGCCTACAACATGAATGGAGTTTGCACCACCACCACGAATGAGTGTGCGTCCTTTTACTGTCACGTTTTCCAATGTGACATTGCCATCTTTTACCCCTTCGGATAAAATCAAATCTCCATCGATGACAGCATCTTTCAAAACAACATCTTGTGTATTGACAACAACTGTACCATTTGCAGATTGTGAAAAACTGCCAGATGTATCATAGTAGCCGCTTAACAAATGGTTCAGTATTGTGACAACTTCCGCACGTGTGATAGATGCAGTGGGGCGGAATGCATTTGTGCTGTCAATATATCCTTTTTGCATGAAAGCACAGACACTGCCTTTTGCCCAATTTGCAATATCATTTGCATCAGATACAGAAATATTGCCATTTGTTGCTTCTATGTCAAAAGCTCTTGCCATCATGGCAACGGCTTCTTGTCTGGATATGGCATCTGTGGGACGAACTTTTCCGTCTGCACCATACAACACGCCTGCACGTCCTGCTTTTAATATGGCATCTGTGTAAAATGCTTGTCCCAAGTCACTGAATGTATTTTCTGTTTTTTGTTGATATTTCATCACATTGGTTAATATAACAGCCATTTCACCTCTTGTGATGGTATCATTGGGACGGAAGTTACCTGCATAACCGTTTACAATATGATAACCACTCATGCGTTCAATCGCATTTGCCGCCCAGTGACCATTTGTGTCCTGAAATACTGTGCCAGCTGCTTGGGCTTGTGTGTTACCTGCCAACAACAATGTACATAATCCGACAGTAGTTGACAGCACAATTTTGTTTACCTTCATTTTTTCCCCCTCTTTCTTTTGATTATAAATAAAAGGTTACAAATATTTATTTTATTATACATGATTTCTGAGTGCTTGTATAGAAACGATATATTTTTTTGAAATTTGTTGCTATTTATGGTAGATTTTGAAAAATGATGCATTTTTTTGTGTCATATTGCATAAAAAAAGGATTTAGTACATAAAATTGTCATG